>NZ_JBARZC010000553.1:0-5428 GCF_049649345.1 Henriciella sp.
CCCTTATACTTTTCAAACGCGAAACGCGGGATCTTGGTGACGACATAATCAATCGTCGGTTCGAACGAGGCCGGGGTGACGCCGGTAATGTCGTTGGTCAGCTCGTCCAGCGTGTAGCCGACCGCGAGCTTTGCGGCGATTTTCGCGATCGGGAAGCCTGTCGCCTTGGACGCCAGGGCAGATGAGCGCGAGACACGCGGGTTCATCTCGATGACGACGAGGCGGCCATTGTCCGGGTTTACCGCGAACTGGACGTTCGAGCCGCCCGTCTCGACACCGATCTCGCGCAGGACCGCCAACGAGGCGTTGCGCATGATCTGGTAGTCCTTGTCGGTCAGCGTGAGGGCCGGCGCGACCGTGATCGAGTCGCCAGTATGGACGCCCATCGGGTCGATATTCTCGATCGCGCAGATGATGATCGCATTGTCCGCCTTGTCGCGGACGACCTCCATCTCGAATTCCTTCCAGCCGAGCAGGCTTTCATCGATCAGGACCTGCGCCACCGGCGAGGCAGCAAGACCGGAGCGGACGATCTCTTCATACTCTTCGACATTATAGGCGACCCCGCCGCCCGTTCCGCCGAGCGTAAAGGCCGGGCGGATAATGGCTGGCAGGCCGATTTCGTCGAGCGCTTCCATGGCGCGGGCCAGCCCGCCGATACGGTCATAGCCGATGATCTTGCCGGCATCGTTCTTGATTTCGGGGGCCGCCACGATGGTCGCTTTCGGGTTTTCGAGGCCGATCCGGTCCATCGCCTCGCGGAAGAGCTTACGGTCTTCTGCCATTTCGATGGCGTCTGCGCGCGCACCAATCAGCTCGACGCCATATTTGTCGAGCGTACCGGCCTTGTAGAGGTCGAGAGCGCAATTGAGTGCGGTCTGGCCGCCCATTGTTGGAAGCAGGGCGTCCGGCTTCTCAATCTGGATGATCTTCTCGACGAAATCCGGCGTGATCGGTTCGACATAGGTCGCATCCGCCATGTCCGGATCGGTCATGATGGTGGCGGGGTTCGAATTGACGAGAATGACCCGGTAACCTTCGGACTTCAGCGCCTTGATCGCCTGGACGCCCGAATAGTCAAATTCGCAGGCCTGTCCGATAATGATGGGGCCGGCGCCAATAACGAGAATCGACTTGATGTCAGTACGCTTCGGCATCCCGGCTCCTCGTGCTTCATGACCAATGGCCAAACGGGTGCGCTATAGCGGGGAGTCGAGGGTGGGGGCAAGGAAAAGCCGCAATAAAACTCAGCCCGCGCGACTGCTTTCAGAGTCTGCGAGGCGCGCGCGTGCCCGGACCGCGCATCCTTCTGCGCGTGTCAGGGATAGAGAACGTCGCCTGCCACGGTCTGAATACTGTCGATCGTGGTGCATTCCATCAGCGCGTCGGCCCCGCCGGAGCAGGTGACAGTGGCGTCGATCATCAGGTGTTCCTGCGCGCCCGTGACCTTGCAGGACAGCGCGTCACCGCTTTTGCCCGATTCGATTTTTGCGACATCGACTTTGACACTCTCGGCCAGCAGCGGAAGCGCTTTGTTGACGGCGATCGCACACGCCGCCTCTGTCGCACGGTCTGTTTCAGCCGGGCCGCAGGCTGCCAGTGAGGCTACGCCCAGCGCCGCAGTCAGAATGTGTCGCATTGATCTCACCTGAAGCTCCCTTCTGCTGTCAGACGAACGAACTTCCCCGCCTCGACCCAGCGGGTCAAGAAGGAAATCCGCTGCTGCTGCAGGAAACAGTGCAGTGTGTCATAGAAAAAACCCCCGCCTGAAACAGGCAGGGGTCTCGTCCCGGCTCGTAAGAGCCTTAATGCTCGCTCGGCTTACCAGGCGCGCGGATCGTAAGGATAGCGGTCATAGGCGTCGGCATAGCCGTCACCATCGCTATCGACTTCGTCCGGCTGGTCTTTCACGCCGGGCATGTCGCAGTCAGCCGCTTCGGTACACCCGCGGGCTGCACCGGCCGTGCCGCCGACAGCCGCGCCGATGGCTGCGCCGGTTCCGGCATCACCATCACCGACATTGTTACCGATCACGGCACCAGCTGCAGCGCCGATACCGGCGCCAACGGCAGCGTTGCGTTCGGTCTGGCCGGTTTGCGTACACGCGGCCATCATCAGTCCTGTGGCCGCAATAGCGGTCGTCTTCAAAAGCGTCTTCATCGAGGCATCCTTTCTCGTTGCGTCGAGGGTGGAAACGAAAGGCGAGCCTACTGGTTCCCGGATGAACACAGCCAAAACACGGAAATTAAACAGATTTAATCGGTAGGAAGTGCGTGTGTCGGCTCCGGTCCTGCTGTCATTCCAACAGGCGGGCTTCGCGCGCTGGCTTGATGACCATGGGCAGATCGGTCTTTTCCATATTGAAGTCGATCGCAAGGCGCCCGTCGCCGGTCACAGATACGCTGTTTGAGACGATCTGCAGGTAAGGTGACTTGGTCCTGCCGCCGCCGCCCTTGGAGAATTCGATGTCGTAGGACGGCATGTAGATCACGCCTTCGACATTGAGTTGACCGCGCACGCGCATGCGCCTGTTCACGGGCATCAGGCCGTCCAGTTCCGCAAAGGCTATGCCTGCCGTGTCGCCTTCTGTTGGCGCTGAAATGTTGAGGCCTGAATCGCCCTTGATGTCGATCTGACCGATCATGCCCTGGAAGATGAAGGTGACACCATCGGCTTCGACCGTGCCGCTCGCATGGATCTTCAGGCCGCCTTCGCGAATGATATAGATACCGGGCTCAAGCGTCACATTGCGCGCACGGATGTGCATGCCGCCGCAATAGATGCCCGGTGACAGGCTTGTAGAGCCAACCCGGACAAGGCTCACATTCACGGTGTCACAGACCCCAGAGATGGGCACGTCGAAATTTTCGAGCGGATCGGGGAGGGGCTGGCAGCCTGTTTCCGGCCGGGGCGCGACGCGGGCGCGCGAATCCCTCTCGACATCGCCGACGGTACAGAACGCCCTCGCCGATGACTCACCGCCCCGAAACTGCATGGATTTCTTGTTGTCGGAATTTGACCAGACAATGCAGTTCTCTGAGGAAAGCGTCCCCTGATCCTTGACCAGGATACCGGTTTTGCTGCTCTCCAGTGTCAGGACGCAGAGCGGGAAGCCCCAGGTCGCTCCCGCGACAGCACGCCTGCGGATTGGCGCTGTGGCCTTGTCGCCGACAAATTTCGAAAAATAGTTCACCGGATCGAACTGAAGCTCGATTTCGAGTTTCGTGTGCTGGCCATAGGCATCTTCGGTCACGGCGTCGATGTCGAAGTCCGACAACTTGTATTCGGAATTCTCGGTGGCGAGCGCAATCGCCTGGGTCTTTGCGGCCTTGAGCCTCTCATCGGCTTTCGGGGAATCGGATCTCAGAAACGCTGTCGCGCCGCCGAGCGCTGAGGCATCGGCAGCATGCTGCAGATGATTGCCGGAGCGAGAATCCATGCCAAGCGCAACCGTGGCGCCCACCATGGCCATGATTGCCATCAGAGAGAGGGCAAAGATAGGCATGGTGCTGCCCGACGTCGAAACGCCAAACCGCCGGCCGCAAGAGTGAAAAGCGCGCAGGTTCACGGCTGGGTTATGGCAGATAGTCGTGAAAACGCGGCTAGCGGGAACCATCAAATTTGATGCACTCGCCCGTCACTACTGCATTTTCCATGTGTGATAGCGTTAACGGCGCAGGGGAGTTTGTTCTGCCTGAGGTTGGGATGCTAAAGTCCAAGCACGCGTTTAGCGATAATGTTGCGCTGGATTTCGTTGGTCCCGCCATAGATCGATTGGGCCCGCGTGCCGAAATAAGTAGAGACGCCGGGCGCGGCCAATGCGGCGGATTCGTCCCCTGACAGCCAGTCTGCCGTCACCGAGTCGTCGAACTGCCGTTCGCCATTGAGGCCGGCGGCATCGAGGTAGAGCGTGGTGATCTGCTGAGCCGCCTGGGTGGCGAGGACCTTGATGATCGACGCTTCCTTGCCGGGCGCGCCGCCATCCTTAACCGCCGAGAGAACCCGAAGCACCGTCATCTCCAGCGCGTCGACCGCAAGGCTGGCGTCTGCGAGCTTGCGGGCAAAGTCCGGATCATCGATGAGGCGGCGATTGCCACCGATAGGCACGGCGGATGCAATTTTGTGCAAATGGCGAAGCTGTTTGCGCTTGCCGCCGATGCGGGCATAGGAGGTCCGCTCATGGCCGAGAAGGTACTGGCTATAGGTCCAGCCCTTGCCTTCCTCGCCGATCCGGTAATCGACAGGCACGCGGACATTGTCGAACGTCACCTGATTGAGCGCATGCTTGCCATCTATCGTGATGATCGGGCGCAGCGAGACGCCGGGCCGGTCCATTTCTGAGATGATGAAGCTGATGCCTTCCTGTTTCTTCCCGGAGTTGTCGGTTCGGGCGAGCAGGAAGATCCAGTCGGCATGCTGGGCGGCCGAGGTCCAGATCTTGGTGCCGTTAAGCACGTACTCGTCGCCTTCGCGCACGGCGGAGAATTGCAGCGAGGCAAGGTCTGATCCGGATTCCGGCTCTGAATAGCCCTGCGCCCAGCCATCACGGCCCTCGCGGATGCCGGGCAGCCAGCGCTGTTTCTGCTCATCGGTGCCGAAGGTGTAGAGGATTGGGCCGACATAGACGACGCCCATAGGCGTGACGGTCGGCACGCCGGCGCGTTCGAGCTCCTCGTCGAAGATATACTGCTCCTCAAGCGACCATCCCGGCCCGCCATGCTCTGCCGGCCATCCGGCGGCGAGCCAGCCCTTGCTGCCGAGCGCGCTTTCGGATTTGCGGATTTCCTCGGTCGTCAGAGACGCGCCGCGGGCCGTCTTTTCGAGGATGTCTTTCGGGAAGTCGTTTTCGAAGAAGGCGCGCACGTCTGCGCGGAAATCGTCGAGTTTCGGGTCGGTCTTGAGGTCCATGAATTCAGACTACAACATCGAGCCGAGCGCGCCAGTCATGTCGCGGGGTTAGCTCCAGCGCTTTGCCAGCTTCTGGTCCATCTCGCTGCCGGACTGCTTTTCCGTGCCGGCATAGCCGGTCAGGGCGTCGGCGACGAAGGGGTTGCTCTGGCGTTCCTGGCCGAAGGTGCTCATGCCCCCGTGGCCGGGGATGAAGCGGATCTCAGGCCCCAGCGGCCAGAGCTTTTCGGTGATCGAATCGATCAGCTGCTGGTGATTGCCGCGCGGAAAGTCTGTGCGGCCGATCGAGCCCTGGAAGAGGACGTCGCCGACAAAGGCAAGCGCGCCGCTCTGATTGTAGATCACGACATGGCCGGGCGTGTGGCCCGGCGTATGGACAACGCCAAATTTCACGCCGTCGAGCTCAAGCTCGTCGCCATCATCGAGATAGCGGTCGGGTGTCACATTCTGCCCGTCGGCAATGCCATAGCGCTTGCCGGACTCCTCAATCATGTCGAGCAGCCACTGGTCATCCTTGTGC
>NZ_JBARZC010000554.1:0-2840 GCF_049649345.1 Henriciella sp.
CACGATATCGGCAAGAACATTGTGGGCGTCGTACTCGGCTGTAACGGCTATGACATTGTCGACTTGGGCGTCATGGTCCCGGCCGAAACGATCCTCGAGACCGCGATCAAGGAAAAGGCCGACATGATTGGCCTCTCCGGCCTGATCACGCCAAGCCTGGACGAAATGGTCTTCATCGCTTCGGAGATGCAGCGCACCGGTCTCGACATGCCGCTGCTCATCGGAGGCGCGACCACGTCTCCGGCCCACACAGCCGTCAAGATCGAGCCGGCCATGAAGACCGCGCCCGTCATCCATGTCAGCGATGCAAGCCGCGCTGTCGGGGTGGTTTCGGCGCTGATGAACACGGATGACCGCCAGGCCCTCTGGGGCGCCACCAAAGCGCGCTATGACCGGATCCGTGAAAGCCGCGCTGGCGGCCCGCCAACCCCGCGCCTGCCAATTGCCGAAGCCCGCGCAAAGGGCTTTACCGCCACCGAGCCGTCCGCGCCCGCGCCGACCTTCACCGGCACACGCGCCTTCACAGATTTCGACCTCGCAGAGCTTGCCCGCTACATCGACTGGACCCCCTATTTCGCAAGCTGGGATCTGGCCGGCCGCTACCCGCAAATCCTCGAAGACAAGATTATCGGCGAGGCGGCCTCTGACCTATGGCGCGACACGCAGGCCATGATGCAGCGCCTTGTCGGCGAAGCCTGGCTGAAGCCCAAGGCCGTGATCGGCTTCTGGGAAGCGGCAAAATCCGGCGACGACATCAGGCTCGCCACCGGCGAGACGCTCCACACGCTCCGCCAGCAAATGGTGAAGACCAATCAGCGGCCCAATCTGGCGCTGTCCGATTTCCTCGCCGAGAGCGGCGACCATATCGGCGCCTTCTGCGTCACCTCAGGCCCGGAAGCCGACGCCATCGCCAAGGACTTCCAGTCCAAGGGCGATGATTATTCCGCCATCATGGTCCAGGCGTTGGCTGACCGTTTCGCCGAAGCCATGGCCGAATACATGCACGAGAAAGTCCGCAAGACCCTCTGGGGCTATGACCCGGACGAGGCCTTCGACAATGAGGACCTGGTCAAGGAAAAGTATCGCGGCATCCGCCCCGCGCCAGGCTATCCGGCCCAGCCCGACCACACCGAGAAAGAACTGATCTTCAAGCTGCTCGAAGCCGAAGAGCGGATCGGCGTGTCGCTGACCTCCAGCTTCGCGATGAGCCCGGCGCCCTCGGTCTCAGGGCTATACTTTGCGCACCCCGAAAGCGCCTATTTCGCCGTCGGCCGCATCGAACGCGACCAGGTCGCCGACTATGCCGCCCGCAAAGGCTGGGACCAGCGCACCTGCGAGAGATGGCTCGCCCCGATCCTGAATTACGATCCGTTCGCGGTTGAGGGAGAGGCGGCATAAGGCGCAGATCCTCCTATCCTATGCCGATCTCCCCGGCGTAGGCCGGGGTCTCGTGAAGCAAAGGGCGTACTTGAATTGATTGAGGTCCCGGCCTGCGCCGGGATGATCGGCGACGTGTTATTCCGCCGCCTCAACCTTATCCTGCGTCTTCGTGTCAAAGTCGCTGGCATCGTGGCGTTCGCGTAGCTGGCTCGATGGCTCCCCAAACGTCCGGTTCACCATCCGCCCGCGCTTGACCGCCTCGCGCTGACCGACCTGATCAGTCCAGCGGATGACGTTCTTGTATTCGTGGACCTGCAGGAACTCGCCGGCATCATAGATGATGCCCTTGGCCATCGCGCCATACCAGGGCCAGATCGCCATGTCGGCGACGGAGTATTCGTCGCCCGCCATATATTCGCGCTCCGCCAGATTGCGGTCGAGCACGTCCATCTGGCGCTTCACTTCCATGGCGAAGCGATTGATCGGATACTCATATTTCTCCGGCGCATAGGCGTAGAAATGGCCGAACCCGCCGCCAAGATAGGGCGCAGACCCCATCTGCCACATCAGCCAGTTGACCGCTTCGGTGCGCTTGTAATGATCCTCCGGCAGGAAGGCGCCGAACTTGTTCGCGAGATAGAGAAGGATCGAGCCGCTTTCGAAGACGCGCGTGATCGGATCCGTCGTATGATCGGCCATGACCGGGATCTTGGAGTTCGGATTGAGTTGGACATAGCCGGAGCTGAACTGGTCGCCCTCGCCGATATTGATCAGCCAGGCATCATATTCCGCGCCTGAATGACCGGCCGCCAGAAGCTCTTCCAGCATGATGGTGACTTTGACGCCATTCGGCGTACCGAGGGAATAGAGCTGGATCGGATGCTCGCCTACGGGCAGCTCTTTCTCATGGGTTGGCCCGGCAATCGGCCGGTTGATCTTGGCAAAGCGGCCACCGCTTTCGGTGTCCCAGGTCCAGACTTTTGGCGGGGTATATGTCGGGTCACTCATGTCGGGTCCATTCCTTGCTGGTTTTATCTGTCTTGCACCAGTGAGGTAGGCATCGCCAAGCGGGGATCAATGAATCGCGCGCCTTGTGATCGGGCTGATTAGTTTTTCTCAGCTTTGAGAATGGCGGCTAGGCCTTCGCGATAGGTGCGAAAAGCTGGCCGCCAGCCGGTCGCGGCTTTCAGTTTCGAATTGGGCACGCGCTTGCATTCAGAATAGAAGCTGCGCGCCATCTCGCTGACATCGGCGGTTTCGAGATCGACGAAGACCGGCACCGCAGCGCCGAGGAGGTCGGTGGCAAACACCATCACATCCTGCGGCGGGGCCGGCTCGTCGTCACAGAGATTGAACGCGCCGGAGAGATGCGGGTGATCGATCAGCGCTTTCAGGCCAGAGGCGAGATCCTCGACGTGGATGCGCGAGAAGACCTGGCCGGCCTTTACCACCTGCTCCTC
>NZ_JBARZC010000555.1:0-5587 GCF_049649345.1 Henriciella sp.
ATATTACAGTGCCTTACTGGGAGCTCGTCGAAACATTCACACGCGCATCCGGCCCCGGAGGCCAGCATGTGAACAAGACATCGACCGCTGTCGAACTCAGATGGAATGTCGACGCCTCGTCTGTTCCCGCGTGGCTCAAGGCGCGGTTTCGCAGGATTTGGAAGAACCGGATGACCAAGGACGGCGATGTCATCGTCGATGCCAGCGAACACCGCTCCCAGGCCCGCAATCGTGATGCCGCGAGGGAACGATTGACCTCGATGATCCGCAAGGCAACACAAAAGCCGAAACGCCGAATTCCGACCCGGCCCGGCCGCGGCGCCATCGAGCGCCGGATCAAGGCCAAAAAGGAAGTCGGTGAGAAAAAAGCACTGCGGGAAAAGATCAAGCGCAGTGATTTGTAGCGGAGGGAAATCATGCCGGAATTCGAAGACAAGAGCGTGCTGGTCGTTGGCGGCTCCAGCGGGATCGGAAACGGTATAGCGCAGGCCTTCAAGGCGAGAGGCGCTGAGGTGGCAGTCTGGGGCACGCGGCCGTCTGCGAGTGACTATAAGGGCGTTGAAGGCAGCGATCTTTCAGGCGTGACGTATCACAGCGTTGATGTCGTCAACCGGGAAGCCGTTGATGAGGTGACAAAATCGATCAAAGCGCTCGACGTGCTGGTTCTTTGCCAGGGAACAGTGCGGTACAATCGCGAAGAATTTGAACGCGAAGGCTGGGACGTCGTGATGGACGTCAATATCAACAGCGTCATGGATGTGGCGAGGGCGCTGAAACCGGCACTGGCAGAGCGTCACGGCAGCGTGATTATCGTCAGCTCCGTCGCGGGCTTCAACGCCACGATCGGCACGCCAGCCTATGCCGCTTCGAAGCATGCCGCTGTAGGCCTCACGAAAACGCTTGGGGCTGCCTGGGCGCGGGATGGCATCCGGGTCAACGGGCTTGCCCCGGGCCTGGTGGAAACCAAGCTCACCCATGTCACGACAAAAAATGAGAAGCGGCTGACCGGCGCCCTGCGCAGTATTCCGCAGGGCCGCATGGGAACACCGCAGGACATGGCCGGCGTGGTGCTGTTTCTGGCCTCGCCAATGGCGAGCTATGTGACAGGCCAGACCATCATTGCCGATGGCGGCCTGTCACTGCAGTGATTACTGCACAACCGCGCAGGCCACACGTCCGCCAGCTCCGCCAATCGGCTGGCTCAGATGGTCGTCGCGCCCTTCATGAATGATGATGGCGCCGCCGTCTTCGTCCATCACGTCGGAAAGCGCGACGAGATCGGTAAAGGTCTCGTAATTCACAGAGCCATCGTCGAAGGCATAGAGATTGGGCAGGTCGCCCGGCTCTGGCCCGTCCGGATTAAGCAAGCCGTGACCGCCTTCAATTTTGCCGACATGACCGCCTGACTCGGTGTACTCGCCGGTGTCAGAGCAGTCACCGGTCTTGTGGATATGGACCGCATGCCATCCCGGCGTCAGGCCACCTGCTTCGACGCTCACTTCCATCAGAATGCCATTCGGGCCTTCGATCATGTTGATCGACCCGATGGTCGAGCCTTCATCTCCGAGAAGGTCACCTGTGGCGCGCATCATGGACGGCAGCGAGGTCGGGCCGGAGGGCTCTGGCATCTCGTCCATCATCTCGGTTTCGTCTGACGGTGGCGGCGTTACCTCTTCATCCTGCTGTGCATTGGAGGTTTGCTGTGAGCAGGCAAACAGGATGGACAGGGCTGCGACGGATGAGGCGAATGTGAGCGGACGGGACATTTGAGGCTCCTTGGATTACCCGAGTAAAGCTATACCAGTTTAGCTCAAGGTCCAACGCAACGGCGTGGCCAAACGTTCCAGTGGAGAGCGACGTGAACGATAAGGAAAGGGCCGACAGATTGTTGGTGGCGCTTGGTCATTATGAGAGCAGGGCTGCGGCGCAAGCTGCGATCTCGGCCGGGTGCGTCAGCGTCAACGGTGAGCGATTGGCCAAGGCATCCACCAGGATTTCCGGCGCGGATGCCATAGAGGCGTCTCATCCTCATCCTTGGGTTTCCAGAGGTGGGCTCAAACTCGACCATGCTTTGAACGTGTTCGGGGTGGAGGCGGCCGGCAAGACTTGCCTCGACATCGGCGCATCAACGGGCGGGTTTACCGATGTCCTTCTCGCGCGCGGCGCGGCACATGTGATCGCGGTGGATGTTGGCCGCGACCAGCTTCATTCGCGGATTGCAGGCGATCCGCGCGTGAGCTCTCTCGAAGGCTGCGACGCGCGCGACCTCCTGCGGGATAACCTGGCAGAGGCGCCCCCCCTTATCGTCTGCGATGCGAGTTTCATCTCACTGGAGAAGCTGCTCGAACGCCCTCTCTCTCTTGCGCGGCAAGGCGCAGACCTCGTCACCCTGTTCAAGCCACAGTTCCAGGTCGGCCGAGCGAATATCGGCAAGGGTGGCATTGTCACCGATCAGGGCGCGATTCAGCGCGCCGAGCAGGCCTTTTGCGACTGGCTTGAGGGGCGTCGCTGGCGTGTGCTCGGCAGAACGGACAGTCCGATATCAGGCGGTGACGGCAATGCCGAGCGCCTCATCCATGCAAAACTGAAAGCGGGTGAGAGCTAACCCGAAGGACCGCGCCTCGGATTGTTTTCCCGGCGCGACAGGAAGGCAAGGCGTTCGAAGAGGGCGACGTCCTGTTCGTTCTTGAGCAGAGCGCCATGCAGAGGCGGGGTGAGCTTGTCCGGATCCTGCTCGCGGAGCGTTTCTAGATCGACATCCTCATTCATGAGCAGTTTCAGCCAGTCAAGCAGCTCCGAGGTGGACGGCTTCTTCTTCATGCCGGGGACTTCGCGCATCGAATAGAACGTCGTCAGCGCGTCTTTCACCAGCTTCTGCTTGATGCCCGGATAGTGAACATCGATGATCTCATTCATCGTCTGCTCGTCCGGGAATTTGATGAAGTGGAAGAAACAGCGGCGCAGAAAGGCGTCCGGCAGTTCCTTCTCATTGTTGGAGGTAATGATCACGATCGGGCGCTGCTTGGCCTTGATCGTCTCGTCAGTCTCGTAGACATAGAATTCCATCCGGTCGAGCTCCTGCAGGAGGTCGTTCGGGAATTCGATATCGGCCTTGTCGATCTCGTCGATCAGCAGGATCGGGCGTTCCTTGGCGGTAAACGCTTCCCAGAGCTTGCCCTTCTTGATGTAGTTGGAAACGTCCTTAGCGCGCTCATCACCCATCTGGCCATCGCGCAGGCGGCTGACCGCGTCGTATTCATAGAGGCCTTGCTGCGCCTTGGTGGTCGATTTGATGTGCCATTCGATCAGCGGCACGCCCAGCGCCTTGGCGACTTCGATGGCGAGAACCGTCTTGCCTGTACCGGGTTCACCTTTTACGAGCA
The DNA here is from genome assembly GCF_049649345.1 of Henriciella sp. GTDB lineage: Bacteria > Pseudomonadota > Alphaproteobacteria > Caulobacterales > Hyphomonadaceae > Henriciella. The sequence goes on from NZ_JBARZC010000555.1 coordinate 3,384, forward strand.
GCGGCCGTTCCAGTGCGATTGCGGCGTTCACCGCCACCCTCAGGTCTTCAGTTGCGACATAGTCCTTCGTGCCCTCAAAGCGCATGCTCGTCTCCAAATCTTCAATCATCAGCAATGATAAGCCCGGGGCCCAACAGAGCAACCTTCTGTTACGGCTGACTTTGCGTCAATTCGCCGAGAAAGACACTGCAAGCTCGTATTAACCATTCGGATATTAAGTTAAGAGGCTGATTCGGATGGAAATATCCTCGGGGGGAGGGCAAAATGCCTCTCAAGCTGTCACTAAAACCGGCGGAAGCCGTCGTTGTGAATGGAGCTGTGATCCGTAACGGAGAACGGCGCAGCACCCTGTTGCTGGAAACTAAGGCACGCATTTTGCGAGAGCGCGATGTCATGTTTCCAGAGCATATCAATACGAATTTCGAAGCGGCCTATTTCTCTGTCATGCAGATGTATCTGACGGGCGAGAAGAAGGGCCCTCTCTATGATGCCTGCGTCGCTGCGCTCGCCAATCTCGTGCGCGACGTGCAAACCCAGGAAATGCGCGAAGAGGTGCTGACCATCAGCCGCTTTGTCGCGGCTGGGCAATTGTACAAGGCAATCGGCGCCTGTCGCAAAATGGAGCGGGGCCTGCCATCCCCGGTGGCAAGCCGTGAATAGTGCAATGAGTCGTCCCTCGCCTGATGAAGCCAACAGTGTGTCGCTGGACGACGGCATCGCCCTGCTTGAGAGCGGCAAGGCTGACGCAGCCATATGCATCAATTTTGGGGACGGCGTATTTGGGCAGGCAGAAAACGAGGATGACCTCGATGGCCTGCTGCAACGCGCCAGGGGACTGAGACTGATCCGAATGATGGTAGATGGCGAAGCGATTGAGCAGCCGGCCAGTATGCGTTCCAGCAAGCCAGCCCTGCATCCTCTGGTGAAAGAGATACTGGACGCGCTTAGGTCAGCTGACTAAAGCGCGCCGCATGACAGGCGATCTCTTCTCAATCTTCAGTGCGTCCTTTGTGACGTTCTTCGTGTTGATCGACGCTCTCGGTGTGGCGCCTATCTTTGCTTCGCTGACCGCGCAAGGCGACGATGCGTACCGGCGCCGAATGGCGGTGCGCTCTGTGTTTGTTGCGACGCTGATCATTTTCGGATTTGCGTTCTTCGGCGCCTGGCTGCTGGAGAAGTTGCATATCACCATCGATGCATTCCGGGCCGCGGGCGGGGTTCTTCTGTTCCTCATCGCACTCGACATGGTGTTCGAGAAGCGCACAGAGCGCCGCGAAAACCGCGCCGATGAATATCTTGAAGGCCATGAAAACCCCGAAGACGTTTCAGTATTTCCGATCGGGATTCCCATGCTGGCAGGCCCCGGCTCGATCGCGACAGCGATGCTGTTCATGACCGAAGCAGGCGACTGGGCGCAGAAGGGTGTTGTCTTGTCAGCGATCGGCCTGAACATGATCTTGTGTCTGCTCGTCTTTCTGGCGGCCTCACCGCTCGTGCGAGCGATGGGCGAGAGTATTGCCGGCGCAATCACACGCATTTTCGGTGTTATTCTGGCGGCCCTGTCGACCCAGCTTATCATTGACGGCATCATCGGCGCGTTCGGAATTGGCTGACCTTCGCGGGCGTCAGCGCCGGTAGTGTCGTACGGGCCGCGCATGGCTGACGGATGAAATCGCCGTCCAGGCGAGCGCAAAGCCGATACCTGCCAGCGCCATCAACTGAAGCACAAGCTCAAGAGACCATTTCACGCCGATCTGGGCGAGCCCGATAATACGGGGCCCGATCTGCTTGGTCAGCGCCACAGCCCTGTCACCGCCCGCTTCAGCGACCAGCTGAAGCTTGCGGATGTCTTCTGGGGAATCGGCGGTTTCAAGCAGGGTGACAGCGCCAGTAGGGCTTGTCAGATCTGAAAGCCTTGCAATGGCGCGCAGGTCGCGTTCCAGCCGCTCAAGTCCATCGGGGTTGATCGCCGTCTGATAGGCATCGAGCACCTGTTCTTCGAGCTGGCTCATCGGCGCAACAGTGGAGAGCGCCCCTTGAAGCGCGCTCAGCGCCTGCTCCTGTGGCATGGCTCGTTCGACCCGGGTCTGCAGATACTCGGCATATTCAGGCGTCAGGCGCCGCGCACGGCTTGCTGCGCGAATGACAGACGTGGCTTCAGCGTACATCTCAGCCTGCGGCTCGCCCTCCGCCTTGATGAGGCT
>NZ_JBARZC010000556.1:0-2460 GCF_049649345.1 Henriciella sp.
GGTTGGGGCCGAATGTGGCCTGCGTCAGGAAACGGGCGGTCGAGGACGGCGTGTCGAAAGCCGAATCTGCTTGCCCGGACGGAGGCGGAGGCGGCGGAGGAGGAGGAGGCGGTGGTGGCGGAGGCGGCGGCGGAGAGGGCGGCGATCCACCTGATGGCGGCGTCGGCGAGGAACTGCCGCCTCCACCTCCACACCCGCTTAGAGCAAGCGCTGCTGCGCATAGAAAAAAGGCAATCCGTCTCACGGGCTTCTCCCTGAGGTATTGACCTGAAAGGGCGGGTGATACGGCTTACAAAAGGTTAACGCGCCCGCAGAATTTGTTCACGTTTCCAAGGGTGATTCCGGAACGGCTTTAAATGAATTTCCGTACAGGTTGATGGGATCCGGGCCGGCTGACTAATCCCATTGTCTTTTGTCGTCCGCTGCAGCAAACGGGCTGGAACAGCTATGACAGCAGCATAATAAGTGGGGTCATCGTGACAGCTGAGACAGCGCCAGAACTCGAACAGCATAAATGGTATGAGGATGTGCAGGCCCTCGTGCTTGGCACGCTGCTTCTGTCCTTCGGGGTCACGCTGTACAGCACCGCAACGCTAATCACGGGCGGGCTTGCTGGCACCAGCCTGCTCATTGAATTTGCCACCCCGCTGACCTTCGGCGTCGTCTTTTTCGTTCTCAACCTGCCCTTCTACATCCTGTCGGTGATGCGTATGGGCTGGGGCTTCACGATCAGGACCTTCATCGCCATCGCCCTTATCTCTGTGCAGACGCGGCTGATCCCGCTCTGGGTGGACTTTTCGGTGCTGGACCCGATCTTCGCGTCGATTGCAGGGGCGGCGATGATGGGAGTCGGCCTCGTCATGCTGCTCCGCCACCGCGCAGGGATTGGCGGGATCACCATCCTGTCGCAATTCCTGCAGGACAAGGGCGTCATCCGCGCCGGGATCTTCCAGCTTATCGTCGACCTCGCCATCCTCGTCGTCGCGCTGTTCATGCTGCCGCTGAAGCTGGTCGCGCTGTCGATTGTCGGGGCGTTCGTGCTGAACCTGACTGTCGCCATCAATCACAAGCCAGGCCGCTATCGCGGGATGAGCTAGGCAAGGCTCAGGCAGCCGCCTAGAGTGCAGCCCGATGGACGGGATTGAAATCCACCCCTACGACCCAGATTGGCCAGCGGCTTTTCAGAGCGAGGCCAGGCAGCTTTCAGCCGCGCTCAAGGGCGAGACCGTCCTGGACATGGTCCACTTTGGCAGCACCGCCATTCCGGGAATGCCGGCCAAGCCGATCATCGACATTCTGGTCCTCGTGCCTGATCTCGAAGGCGCCCGCTCGCGCTATCCTGCAAGACTTGACGCGCTGGGCTATGACTTCTGGGCCGATAATCCGAAGACCGACCGGCTGTTCTTCGTAAAAGGCATGCCGCCTCGCGGCGAGCGGCGGACCCATCATGTCCATGTCTGCGAGCCGCAAAGCGAGATGCATACGCGCCTGGCGTTCATCGATTATCTCACGGCCCATCCCGAGGACGCAGCCGATTATGCCGCCCTGAAGCAGGATCTCGCCCGGCGCTACGGCGACGATCGCAAAGCCTATACGCGCGGCAAGGAAGCTTTCGTCGCCCGGATCATGTCGCTCGCGGCGGCCCCTTAGAGCCGGTCCGCTACCAGGCTCACTGTGTGGTCCCGAGCCTTGTTCAGCACGATGTCGGCATACTCGCGCAGCGGCTCGATATGATTTTTCAGATTGGGCAGATTGATCGTCTCCCAGACCTGCATGGCAAAGGCTTCGGCCTCCGGCACGCTCATATGCCGGAACTGCGCATAAAAGGATGTCGGATCATGCTCGGCGGCGTGCCAGAAGCCCATGAACCGGGTCAGAAACCAGTGTTCAATGTCGGCCTGCGCGGCATCGAGATAGACAAGTACATCCGGCTCGCCCGGCCCGCGTTCGCGCTTCGATAGCGGTGAGAAGCCCAGCCCTTCAAGAATGAGAATATCCGGCCGGCTGAGCGTGCGCGTGAGCGCCGGGTCGATGTCATAGATGACATGGCTGTGGACGGGGAACGCCGCCTCGCCCGCGCGCAGCGCCGCAATCGCTTCGGCCATGGCGGCCCGGTCATAGGTCTCCGGAAAGCCCTTGCGCATCATCAGCCCGCGCTCATCGAGCGTCGCATTTGGAAAGAGAAACCCGTCGGTCGAAACGGTTTCAACAGATCGTTCGCGGCCCATCTGCGCCGCCAGCCGCTCGGCAAGCGTGGTCTTGCCAGAGGCCACAGACCCGGTGACAGCAACGACGAAGCCTGGTTCGTCCTTGGCCAGCCCCAGAAAACGCTCAGCCAGCGCAGCCAGCCCGGCATGGTCCGTCTGGCCTGGCTCAGCGCTCATGGTCAGTCTCCCGGGATCCGTGGACGCCTAGAACGGAATTTCGTCCTCGAAATCCTGGTTGCCGAAATCCTGTGTC
>NZ_JBARZC010000557.1:0-2116 GCF_049649345.1 Henriciella sp.
GCGCTGAAGGGCGCGCCTGTCATGGCGACCGACCTGCGGGCTTCTGTCTCCCTTGTCATCGCGGCGCTCGCTGCCCAAGGTGAAACCGAAGTTAGCCGGATCTATCATCTCGACCGGGGCTTTGAAAATCTGGAAGCGAAGCTGAACAGTGTGGGCGCCGATGTCCGCCGGGTCAGCGCAGAAGAGGAATAGGACGAGGCAGGGCTATGGCAGACATGCAGCCGCTCAGGATCTTCGCAGAAGATGCAGACGATCTCACCGTGATTTCGGCGAGTGTGCAGGATGCTGTGACCAAGGCCGAGAACCTCAGATACGAGTCGCGCCAGCGCCGCTTCGCGATTGAGCTCAACCGCTTCCGCTGGGAAGAGGTGGCCGGCAAGAAAAAGCGCGAGCCGAAGACGCGGATCCGCTCCCTGCTGGCGATTGATGGCGTGCTGTCGGTCAAGGCACGAGGAGTCTCGAAGGCCGACCCGGACATGGTGTTCTCGTTGCTGAGCATCACATTCACCCCGGCTGAAGAGCTGCCGGGCGGTATGATCACGCTGCTGTTTGCTGGCGATGGTGAACTGGCGCTTGAGGTTGAGGCGATCGACGTGTCGCTGCTCGACAGCGACTATGAGTGGACCACTCGCCACACGCCGAGCCATGAGCGGAGAAAGCGCTGATGGCCCGATGGATCGACGCGACGGCTTCTGACTTCAAAGAGACGTTCCAGGCTTTCCTCAATGAGCCTCGCGGCGCGGTTGACGACGTCGTCGAGACCGTGCGCGGTATTCTTGAGGATGTCCGCAATAATGGCGGCGAGGCGGTCGCCCGCCATACCGCAAAGTTCGACCGGCTCGTGCTCGACCCGACCACTCTTCAGTCCGACAATGTCGATCTGCATGCCCTCGCCGCCGGGTGCCCGCAGGATCTGAAAGATGCGATCGACTTTGCCGCCGCACGGATCGCGGCCTATCACGAGAAGCAACGCCCTGAAGACCACCAGTTCACCGATGAGGCCGGTGTCGAGCTTGGCTGGCGCTGGACGGCACTCGACAGTGTCGGCGTCTATGTGCCGGGCGGGCTGGCCTCTTATCCAAGCTCCGTTCTGATGAACACAGTCCCGGCCAAGATTGCGGGCGTGGAGCGGGTTGTAATGACAGCGCCTGCGCCGGGCGGGCAGCTTGCGCCGGCGGTGGCTTATGCCGCGCTGAAGGCTGGCGTCGATGAATTCTATCCGATTGGCGGGGCGCAGGCCGTCGCTGCGCTGACATATGGGGCAGGGCATCTCAAACCCGTCGACAAGATTGTCGGGCCGGGCAATGCCTTTGTCGCCGAGGCCAAGCGGCAGGTTTTCGGGCGGGTGGGCATCGATACGATTGCCGGGCCGTCGGAGATTCTGGTCATCGCGGATGAGAGCGCCAATCCCGACTGGATTGCCGCTGATCTGCTCAGCCAGTCAGAGCATGACACCTCCTCGCAGAGCATATTAATTACTGTGCACAAGGCTGTGGGTACGTCTGTGGATGAGGCTGTGGAAAAACAGTTGAAATCTCTGTCCACCGAGGCGCGCGCGAGGGAAGCCTGGGACAGGCATGGCGCGGTCATTCTGGCGGGATCTCTGGACCAGGCTGCAGACATCGCCAATCAGATTGCGGCCGAGCATCTTGAACTCGCCATTGACGATCCAGACGGGCTTTTGCCCCAGATCCGGCATGCCGGCGCAGTCTTCCTCGGTCACCATACACCCGAGGCCCTTGGCGACTATGTCACCGGGTCCAATCACGTCCTGCCGACAAGCCGGGCGGCGCGGTTCAGCTCCGGGCTTGGGCTTTATGATTTCCTCAAGCGGATGAGCGTCCAGCGTGCTGGCCTGGACGGCTTCAATGCGCTTGCGCCCGCGGCCCTTCGTCTGGCAGAGGCAGAAGGACTGCCAGCGCATGCGCGGTCCGTATCGATCCGGTCCAATTCAGGCGGAGGTCATGGCTGAGAAGCGGCTCATTGCTGTCGAGATTGACGAGGAGACGCTCAGCGCCAGCGGCCCTGATGCAGAGCATGAGCGCCGTGTCGCCATCTTCGACCTGATCGAGGACAATACATTCGGCATCATCGACCATGAGGGCGGGCCCTATGT
>NZ_JBARZC010000558.1:0-2095 GCF_049649345.1 Henriciella sp.
CGTGAGAGACCGCGGAAAGCAAGAATCTTGGAAACGCGAAAACGCTCGACTTCCTTGCCATCTCGGCTCAGCGCCTTGACTGCTGTACCGGTGCGCAACACCCCCGACTCGATCCGTCCCGAAAGCAACCTGCCGAGGAAAGGATCCGCGGCGAGCGTGGTGGTCAACATGGAAAACGCCTCATTGCGGCGTTCTGTCTGAGCCGGCGCCGGCACATGGGACAGTATCAAGTTGAATAGCGCCGAAAGGTCCTTGCGCTGACCGTCGAGTTCGGTATCCGCCCAGCCGCTGCGTCCGGAGGCATAGAGCACCGGGAAATCGAGCTGGAACTCATCGGCATCCAGCGACACGAAGAGATCGAACACCTCATCCAGGGCGCGGTCGGGTTCGGCATCGGGCTTGTCGACCTTGTTAAGCACCACGATGGGTCGCAGACCCAGAGCAAGCGCCTTGGCCGTGACGAATTTTGTCTGCGGCATTGGCCCTTCGGCAGCATCCACAAGCAAGGCCACGCCATCGACCATCGAGAGAATGCGCTCCACCTCGCCGCCGAAATCGGCATGGCCGGGCGTGTCGACGATGTTGATGCGGTGATTTTCCCATTCGACGGAGGTCGACTTGGCGAGTATCGTGATCCCCCGTTCGCGTTCGATGTCATTGGAATCCAGAGCGCGCTCGGTTGTCGCCTCATTGTCGCGAAACGTACCCGACTGCTTGAGGAGCGCATCGACCAGCGTCGTCTTGCCATGATCGACGTGCGCGATGATCGCGATGTTTCTCAAATCCATGTCCGGGATACCTCGATACGCCAGAAACGGCTTTCGCCACTTCGGATCGCACCTAAGCCGGGTTACAATCAAAAGCAAGCGCCTGCCGCAGACAAGAGGCATATGGTGGCGCGGGGCGGCGATCATTGTGCGCCAGGAAACGGGAACGGTTCTGCGCCTTTAACGACATTGGAGGACGGGTTGCGGTTCAACTCCCCGGTTTGCGGCCCGCCTGCGCCATGCGCACCGTGGTTGCAATGGGCTCGGCACGCGTTTCCGGTTTCTTGGCCCGCTTGATCCATTCGAGCGTGATGCGCTGCGTGGAGGCGCCAAAGTCTTCGAGATTCGCACGCGCATCGGGATAAGCCGCAAGCGCCGTGACGAGATCTTGAGGATAGATCAACTGTAGAAGTCAGGACTTGATCTGACTTCTACACCGCATCGGGCTGCAACCGCGCCAAGGTCCGGCACAAGCCGAGGCTGCTCTGCGACAACGGCTCCAGCTAGGCGGCGTGGACAAACCTTATCCATGTTCTGATGGTTGCGATTTGAATGAAGCCGAAGAAGCTGTTGGCGCGCTTGTCGTATCGGGTGGCGACGCGTCTTGAATGCTTGAGCTTGTTGAAGAAGCGCTCGATCCGGTTGCGCAGGGCGTAGGTGGCGCGGTCGACTGGGCGCTGGACTTTCCGGTTGGATTTGGTCGGGATGACAGGCTTGGCGCCGCGGCCTTCGAGATCGTCGCGGATCGCAACGCTGTCATAGCCCTTGTCCGCGAGCATCGCAGCGGGGTCGGGTGCATCTTCCGCCATGAGGTCATCATAGGCGGTCACATCGGCCGCCTGGCCTGGCGTCAGATGGAGGCCGACAGGGAGGCCGTCTGCGCTTGTCCGGGCGTGGATCTTGGTCGTGAGGCCACCGCGCGAACGGCCGACACCATTTCGATGAATCCCCCCCTTCCGCCGGCGGCGTGCTGATGCGCCCGGACGATGGTGCTATCGATCATTTGCGTCGCGGTGTCAGAGGCTTCGCTCTCCACAAGCGCCGCGAGGACCACGTCCCAGACGGCCGCCTCGGTCCAGCGCCGGTATTGTCGGAACACCGAGTTCCAGTTGCCGAACTCCGAAGGCAGGTCGCGCCACGGCGAACCCGTTCGCGCGATCCAGAACACCGCGTCGAGCACCCGGCGATGATCGGCGGGCGGACGCCCGCCCCGGGAACGGTTCTCGATCAGGAACGGTGCGAAGAACGCCCACTCCTCGTCCGTCATCAACTCGCGAGCCAAAGCCGCCCTCCCCAAAGAGCAGCTTTGAATCACGCGTCAGGCGATT
>NZ_JBARZC010000559.1:0-11898 GCF_049649345.1 Henriciella sp.
TCGAGACACTGAGCTGGGGCGAGCGGCGAACCTCTAATCCCGAACGGCTCGAACGCCTCGGCCTCGGCGATCCGCGCGACAGCGGCAATGGCGTTCTCGTCGAAGTCTTTGCCAGCAACGGCGCCAAGACCGCCGATATGATCACAGGCCGGCGCGGCGAGCGGCTCTATGCCCGCGATCCGGCGGACAGTGTCGCCTTCCGCGCCCTCGGAGACCTGCCGCCGCTCTATACCCGTGAAGCCTGGCTTGACCTCGACATTGTCGATATCGACCCGTCTACGATATCTGCTGTGCGCATGACGGACGCAACAGGCGCGTCGATCTATCTGACACGCGAGGCAGGCAGCGGTCCGCGCAGCTTCACCCCGGCCCCGCCGCATCAGAATGACCGCCTGCGCAGCAGGCTGGCCGCCTCGACGCCTGCGCTGGCGATTTCGCGGTTTGCACCGATCGATGTGAAGCCTGAAGCCGATCTCACGAGCCGGGCCGTCGCGCGCCATATTACCCAGACCTATGACGGGCTTGAGATCGATCTGCGCGCCTGGCGTGAGCCAGATGGCAATTGGGTCACGCTCCGTGCGGTCGAAGCAGGCGATGCCGCGCGCCGGGCTCAGACGATCAATGATCGGGCCGAAGGCTGGGCCTTCAAGCTGACCGAATATGACTGGCAGGAATTTACCCCGCGCGTGTCCTCCATCGTCATCCGGGCGGCGACGGAAGACGGCCCGCCACCGGTCACCTCAGACTTCCAGCCCTGATCAGCGGCCAGAGGCCTTTCGGCTCACGGCCCCTTTGAGAGCCGGTGCGACTGCACGCACGGCCAGACGCTCAAGCGGATTGGACGCGAACTTGCGAAAATAGTGGATCAGGCTGTCGGCCTTGTGCCGCGCAATTTCTGCCGACGGGACATCAGAGGTGCTGCCATAATGGAGCGCGCCGGCCTCAGGGCAGTAGATCACCTCGCCGCCGGCTTCCCAGGCGCGCCGGCAGAGATCGACATCCTCGACATGCAGGAAATAGGTCTCATCAAAGCCGCCGAGCTGGTCAAAGCCTGCTTTGCTGATCAGCATCAGCGCGCCGGAGACAACGTCCATCGGCACGGATTTGTCAGGCGCCGGCGTATCCTCAAGCGTCCAGGTGTTCCAGCCGGCGAAACTCGTCAGCGCGCGCCACAGCGTAAGTTTCCTGCGCCGCGGGCCACGCACTTCGCAGCCGCTCACATCAAACACTTTCCCGCCAATGATCCACGGCGTTTTGAGCCCGTTACCAGCTGTGCGCATCGCCTCGACCGATCCGCGCTTCAGCACCGCATCAGGGTTGATGATGAGAAGATCACCGCTGTCGACAGAGGCCGCCGCGAAATTCACGCCTGCGCCAAAACCGATATTGCTTCCGGGCGCGAGGATGGTGACGTGGTCCCGCTTCGCCGCGAATGCCCCGAGCCAGGCCGTCTCGGCCTTGCCATTGCCATTGTCGACGACGAGCACGTCGCGGATGGCAGGGTCATAGGCGAGTGCGAAGAGGCATTCGCGCAGGCGCGGACCCGTCTTGTAGCTGACAACGATTGCGGTGGTCTGAGCCGCGCTCATGGCCGGTCCAGCCAGCGCGACAGGAGCAGGATGCCGGCCGCAGCGAGCGCCACCGTCGCCCAGAACGCCTCGTTCCAGACGCTGTAGGAGAGGCTGAACAAGGCAAAACTTGCAGCCGTCAGGCCCGCTGCCGCAATCCGTGTCGCAGATGGCAGGGCGGCAGGCGGCGGCAGGCTCCAGCCAATCGCCAGAAGCGAGATGAGGGCGAGCACGATGCCGATAAAACCTGTCTCGGCCCAGAGCTGGAGGCCCATATTATGCGGGTGCCCCGGCAGGATGCGATAGACTTTCCAGCGGCCATCATCGATGCCGGTCCTCTCGATCATCTGGTCCATGAGGTCGGGGCGGTCGCCGAAGGTCTCGCGCCATTCCTTGGAGGCTTCGATGCCATGGCCTGTCAGGGGCCGTTCGAGGATCTTGTCGGTCGTCAGCTGCCAGGCCCAGACACGCGACTGGACAGAAGAGGGCAGCGGCATTCCTGCATCAGACACTGCTGCGCCGCCAAAGCCGAGGATCACTGGTGAGGCCAGAACGAAGGCTGCGATGACAGCGAACAGCGCCTTGAAGCCTGACTTCGGGAGCAAGTGGATGACGCCGAGCGCTACAGCGATGAGCAGAATGCCAATCCACGCGACATCCGAGCCGACCAGGTAGAAGGCCAGGAAGGACGCCGCGAGCAGGGCCGTCACAACGAGGCCCGGTGCCCGTTTCGGCAGGAGACAGGCCGCGCCAAGCAGGACCGGCAGCCCGAGCAGGAAGGCATTGGCACTGCGCAATATGTTCTGCGGCGCTTCCCTATCCCGGTCGCTGAACGGGGCGTAGGCGTCGAGCGCGACCTCCGGCAACAAGGCCATCGCCAGTGTGAGGCCGCCATGTATGGCGAGCATGGCAAGCATCACGTACACCGCAATCTGCCCGCGTGATGGTTCGAGCCGAAGCGCCGCTGCAAGGACGAGCGTGCCCGCGAGCACCGTCAGCAGGATGCGGATCGCGGCGGCGTCCACATTGAAATTCCCGTGGGCCAGATCGCCGGCAACGATCGCTGTATTCTCTGCCGACCATAAGCTCGTCGCCGTTGCCCAGAGCGCGAGCAGGGCAACGGCGAGCGCGATGATATTGGTCCGCTTCAACGGCGCGAAGAAGGCGGCCGGGATCGCAGCGAGGCCGAGCAGGGCCGAGAAGCCCTGCGTGCCGAACAGCGCGACAGGCACCCAGAGGACGAAGGCCGCGGCCAGGACTACGGCGTAGCTGAACCCGCTTGTCTTCGTCATGCTTGGTTTAGGCCTTCGCGCGCTTCAAATCAGGAGGTGTTGCCTCATCCGACAGCTTTTCGGCCGTTTCTTCAAGGCTGAGGATCTCCTGACCCTTGGAGCCGAAGCGCCTCAGGGCGAGGGTGCCTTCGGCGGCTTCTCTTTCCCCGACAACAGCAATGACCGGCACTTTCTGCAGAGAGTGCTCGCGGACCTTGTAGTTGATCTTCTCATTGCGAAGGTCCGTCTCGACCCGCAGCCCGGCCTTGCGCAGCGCGGCGGCGGCTTCCAGCGCATAGTCATTTGCCGCATCCGTGATGGCGGCGACGACGACCTGTACAGGTGACAGCCACATCGGGAAGGCCCCGGCATAGTTCTCGATCAGGATACCCATGAAGCGTTCGAACGTGCCATAGACCGCGCGGTGCAGCATGACCGGGCGATGCTTCTCGCCATCAGAGCCCGTATAGTCCGCATCCAGGCGCTCCGGCAGGACATAGTCGAGCTGGAACGTGCCGCATTGCCACGTCCGGCCAATCGCATCCGTCAGGTGGAATTCGAGCTTGGGCCCGTAAAACGCGCCTTCGCCTTCAGCATATTCGAATTCGAGCCCGGCCTCCGTCAGCGCATCCGCGAGCGCCTTTTCGGCCCTGTCCCAGTTCTCATCCGTACCTCCGCGAACGTCCGGGCGCGTGGCAAGCTTGTAGGATATCTCCGACAGGCCGAAATCATTGTAGACCCGCTCGAAGAGCTTCAGAAAACGCAGCGTCTCATCGCCGATCTGGTCCTCGCGGCAGAAGATGTGCGCATCATCCTGCGTCATCTGACGAACCCGCATCAGCCCGTGCAGCGCGCCGTGGGCCTCATTGCGATGACAGCAGCCAAATTCGGCCATCCGGATCGGTAGGTCGCGGTATGAGCGCTGATCATGCTTGAAGATCTGGACATGCGCCGGGCAGTTCATCGGCTTCAGCGCCATCAGCTCCGCGTCCCCTGAGAGGACCGGGCCGTCATCTTCCGTCGATGGTACTTCGTCGGGGACGACGAACATGTTCTCGCGGAACTTGTCCCAGTGGCCGGAGCGTTGCCAGAAGACCGAGTCCAGCAATTGCGGCGTCTTGACCTCGACATAGCCATCCTCGTCCTGCTGGCGGCGGATATAGGCCTCCAGCTGGCGCCAGATCATGTAGCCTTTGGCGTGCCAGAAGACCGAGCCCTGCGCTTCAGGCTGCAGGTGGAAGAGATCCAGCTCCCGGCCGAGCTTCCTGTGGTCCCGCTTCTCAGCTTCCTCGATCCGGACGAGATGGGCCTTCAGATCCTTCTCATTGCCCCAGGCCGTGCCGTACATGCGCTGCAGCATCTCGTTCCTGGAGTCGCCGCGCCAATAGGCCCCGGCGAGCTTCATCAGCTTGAACGCCTTTGGCAGCTTGCCCGTCGAAGGCAGGTGCGGGCCCCGGCAAAGGTCGAACCAGTCACCCTGCTTGTAGACCGTGATCGGCTCACCCGGCGGGATAATGTCGTCGATGATCTGCGCCTTGTACTCCTCGCCCATCTTGCGGAACGTCTCGATCGCGTCTTCCTTTGACCAGACTTCGCGGATGATCGGATAGTCCTTGTCGACGATCTCGCGCATCTTCGCTTCGATCTTCTCGAAATCCTCCGTCGAGAAATTCTCCTCGCGGGCAAAGTCGTAATAGAAGCCGTCATCGATCACAGGGCCGATCGTGACCTGCGTATCGGGAAAGAGCTCCTGAACGGCCTGGGCGAGGACGTGCGCGGCATCATGGCGGATCAGCTCCAGGCCTTCGGCGTCGCGCGCCGTTACGATGGCCACCTCTGCATCGCCGCCGAGCGGGCGGTTGAGGTCGTACATGTCGCCATTCACCTTGGCAGCCAGCGCCGCCTTGTGAAGGCCGGGAGAGATGGACATCGCGACATCGGCCGGGCTAGCGCCGTCTTCATACTGTCGCACCGATCCATCGGGTAGCGTTACATTGATCATGGTATTTTCAGCTTTTCAGGTCTGGTCTGGCTGAGCGTCGGGGAAGTCTCTTTCGCCCTTGGCCCAGTCTCCGGCTCTCCAGGGAGCCCAGAAAGGGGATGGATTTGCTTTCTCAGGTGCCGGATCAAAGCCTCTCGAGCCGCCGGGGCGGCAGCGCGACAGTCTGGCAATCGACATCCAGCTGCCGGTCCACAGACCGTGGCGGGAGACGCATTCAGCGCAATATTCGCTGCAGGTCGGCACATGACGGCACTCTGCCCCGAAAACCTGAAAGGCCGGGGAGAGGGTCATCTTGTACGTCTTGAGGGCTGCATAGGCAGCCTTCCTGCGAAGGGCGGTCATGCGCTTCGATTCCGGTTGTTGTTCTTACGAAAGCGGTTCTAGACGCGCGGGGGACGGCTCACAACCCGACATGGCTGTGCCAAAGTGGGTTATGGGCCGTTATCCGGCTACGGCGGGTGCGCTGGGGGCCGCCGCAGCCCGGTTAGTTCGGGCGGTCTCGATGGCGTCGCATGCCGCTTCGAAGGCGAGCATCGTGGAGGTGTGACGGGGCGGATAGTCGGCGACACCCTGCAGATGGCGCAGTTCGGCGAACCGGCCTTCTGGCGGTTCAGCCCCGTCCTTCAGCATGGCGCGCAGGGCATCGCGGGCCGCGAAAACCTCATCGACCTCAGCGCCAATAATATGTTCGGCCAACACCGATGTAGCCGCCTGTCCGAGGGCGCAGGCGCGCGGATCAACGGCCACGGCCTCAACCGTGTCACCATCCTCGCTGAGCTTCACATCGACACGGACGATCGAGCCGCAGACACGTGAGACCTTTTCGACAGATGCATCGGCATCTTCGAGCCTCCCGACATGCGGAATATTGGCGGCCAGTTCCAGCACGCGATTATGATACAGCTCAGCGCTCATAGAGGCTAAATCGCCCCGAAAGGCCTGAAGATCAAGTGAATGGGCTGAATCGTGTGTTCAGCCGAAGAGGCCCTGGGCGACATTGATCACCCGAGGCAGGACGCGAACGAGGATAATGATGGCTCCGGTCAGCGCCGCGGCGGCAAGGATCAGAAACACGCCGTCCCGCGCTGTCAGTGCGAGTCCAAAGAGTAGAATGGTCAGGCCTGGCAGAAGCGGGCCGAACGGAAACAGCCCGAGCGGAATGGTCACAAGAGCCGCCGCGACGCAGATCAACCCGATCAGCGGCGCGACAATGGGCGCTGTGAGAAATGTCAGGCGCGGTTTGACATAATGGTCGATCATCTTGGCGTATTTCCGCCCGCCATCCACGCCGGCAACAAGATGGTCCCGGTTGAATTCGAAATTGAGCAGGCGGCGCGGCACCCAGGGAAATTTCTTGCCGAAGACGATCTGGATCGAGATCAGGAGCGTTACGATCGCGACGAGCCAGGTGGCGCCGGGAATGAGCGTCAGCGGGCTGACCGAGAGGAAGCCGAGCAGAAGAAGGATTGGCCCATAGGCGCGCCGGCCAACCGCATCGAGCAGGTTGCGGACGGTCACTGTCTCGCCCTCTGTCTGTTCGCAGAGGCTGACCATCAGGCTTTCGAGATTGTTGACGGGCCGCCTGGCGACGCGCTCAGTCATTTGTCGCTCCAAACCTTCGAATGTCCGTTTCGACCGCGTCGGTCCCGATGCCCGTCAGCACGTACAGCCGGTCATATTCGGTCGGCTCGTCGATGGGCGTGCCGGCGTCGCCGCCAAGGGCCTCGGCAAGATTTGGCGTTGTATTGGAGTGACCGACCACGAGCGCGGTCTGCGCGTCGGCTTTCAACTGCTCGGCGAGGCCGGACAGATCAGAGGCGTCGTAGAGACGAACGTTGAGGTCCAGCCGCTCGGCGAGAGGGGCTGCGGTGTCGCGTGTGCGGGTATAATTACTCGACCAGACGGCTTCGATGCTTTCGCCTTCCAGAAGGTCGGCCAGGGCTTCGGCCCGCGCTGCGCCAGTCTCGGTGAGAGCAGGGTCATCGCCCGCCTGTTTCTCGGCATGGCGAACGAGGTACAGCGTGTATTCTGCAGTATTGTCAGTCGTGGGCATGGTGTCGCTCCCGCTGCAAGCGGCGGCGGAAAGTGCCAGGGCAGCGATGCCCGCCTGAAATCTAAATCCACCCAGCCTCATCGCAACACTCTCTCCTAAACCCGCCGCCAGGTCGAGCCCTGCGGCCCGTCCATGATCTCGATGCCGTCTTCGGCAAGCTGATTGCGAATCCTGTCGGCTTCTGCCCAATCTTTGGTCGCGCGCGCATCGACCCGAGCCTGAACGAGCTCATCGATTCGCGCCTTGTCATCATCACTGCCGCCCTGTTCCCATTCTGCTGGCGTAAGCGTCAAAAGGCCGAGCAATTGCCCGGCCGCCAGGAGCTCTGAGCGAGCCTGGGCCATACGGGGCTCATCCTTCGCATCGGCCGCCTGATTGGCCTCTGAAGCAAGACGCGAGAGTTCGGCGAGCGCGATCGGCGTGTTGAGATCATCGCTCAGCGCCTTCAGCACGGACTGGTCTTCCGCTTCGCCGCCTTCCGCCGCCCAGACCCGCCGCAGCGCGCCATAGATGCGGCCAAGCGTGGTCTTCGACTGCTCCAGCAGGTCCCGCGTCCAGTCGAGTGGCGCACGATAGTGGCCTGAGAGCAGAGCAAAGCGAAGCACTTCGCCCGGCCAGTCTTTCAACATGTCGTGGATCAGCTTCACATTGCCGAGCGATTTCGACATTTTCTCGCCGTCCATGTCGAGAAAGCCATTGTGCAGCCAGTATCGCGCCATCGGCTCACCATGCGCGCATTCGGACTGGGCGATCTCGTTCTCATGGTGGGGGAATTGCAGGTCTATCCCGCCGGCATGAATGTCGATCGTCTTGCCGAGATGGGCGGCAATCATGGCCGAGCATTCGATATGCCAGCCGGGGCGGCCACGGCCCCATGGGCTGTCCCAGATGGCGTCTTCCGGCTCGCCATCCTTGGCGAACTTCCACAGGGCGAAGTCTGCCGGGTTGCGCTTTTCGTCGGAGACAGCGACGCGGGCACCGGCCTCATTGTCTTCCAGCTTGCGGCCGGAGAGCTTGCCATAATCCTCCATCTGTTCGACGTCGAAGAAGACGCCTGAGGGGGCGGTGTAGGCATAGCCCTTTTTCACGAGCTGCTGCGTGATGCTGATCATCCCGTCGATATGTTTTGTCGCCCAAGGCTCGATCGTCGGCGAGAGCACGTTCAGGTCGGCAAGATCGGCATTGTAGATGTCGCCGTATTTGCGCGTGATCTCGGGGATTGGTGTGCCATCATCGAGTGAGCGGGCGATGATCTTGTCCTCGACATCGGTGATATTGCGCGCATAGACGACCGCGCTTTCGCCATACGTCTGGCGCAGCAGCCGGAACAGCACATCGAACACGACGGCGGGCCGTGCATTGCCGATATGGGCGTAATTATAGACCGTCGGCCCGCAGACATACATCGACACACGCGATGGATCCTGCGGTTTGAACGTCTGCTTTTCACGCCCCAGCGTGTTGTAGAGTTTGAGTGTCATCGGAATCTTCTAGGCTTGGAAAGTAAAAACAACGGAACTATCCGGCCTCTCTCTGGAAGCCGGAGCAGCATCAGCAACAACAGGTATTGTGTGCGGCGAAATTCATTCCGTGTGACCTTTGATCTGTTGCCGTCCCTATGACATGGGCCTGCGCGTATGCCAAGCTGCGCAAGGGTTTCGGCAGTCCTGTCGCTGCGGAAACATCGGTAATTTCTGGAAAATATCTCGCGAACGTCCTATGTCTGTTCTTACGCCCTGAGGGTACAATCTCGGGCGGGCGTTAAGTCCGGTATTGGGGTGCATAGGGCGCACTCACAGAACATCTGGCTCGACCCCCGTCCCTCAGACACAGGAATTTCAGCCATGGCGATGGATGCCATTACCACCGACAAAAGTCTCGCGAATGCAGAGCCGGTCGAGCGGCCGACACAGGAACAGGCCGAAGAGGCCGTTCGCACGCTGCTCGCATGGGCGGGCGACGATCCGCGCCGTGAGGGCCTGCTCG
Source organism: Henriciella sp. (assembly GCF_049649345.1). Taxonomy (GTDB): domain Bacteria; phylum Pseudomonadota; class Alphaproteobacteria; order Caulobacterales; family Hyphomonadaceae; genus Henriciella. Next base: position 8,881 of record NZ_JBARZC010000559.1, read on the forward strand.
ATACGCCAAAGCGCGTCGTCAACGCCTATAAGGAATGGTTCCAGGGCTATGACGAGGACCCGGTCAAATATCTCTCGCGCACCTTTGAGGATGTGCAGGGCTATGACGACATGGTCATGCTCCGTGAGATCGATGTCGAAAGCCATTGCGAACACCATATGGCACCGTTCATCGGCACGGCCTATGTCGCTTACATGCCAACCCAGGCCGTGGTCGGTATCTCCAAGATCGCCCGCGTGGTCGAGATTTTCGCCAAGCGCCTGCAGACGCAGGAGACAATGACGGCGCAAATCTGTGATGCGCTGACCGAAAGCCTTGCGCCTGCGGGTGTCGCGGTTCTCATCGATGCGGTTCACCAGTGCATGACGACACGCGGCGTCCACCATCCGAACGTCTCGACGATCACCACCCAGTTCACCGGCGTGTTCAAGACTGACAAGGACATTCGCGACCGCTTCCTGCGGCTGGCGGGGCGGTAGTTCGGTCAGGCGGACCCTTTGACAGAGGCCGTCCAGCAGGGCGGCCTTTTTCAATTTCTGTTTTGCTTGACGCCTTGCGCCTTCTTGGTTATCGTTTTTCGATAATAACAAGAAGGACACCTCCCATGCATGCCGAACTTGTCCGTGTGAGCCTCCACCAGGTTGATATCAAGGTCGTCACCGATGATGACGAGATGCATGTCCTGCAATGGCGCCGCAATCTGCTGTGGGATGAAGTGCTGCTGAACGGCAAGCGTCAGGCCCATTCAGGCGGCTTTGCTCGCGAGAAAGTCTACGGTCTGGTCTTCGGCAAGACGCCGGACGGCTCAGGCGGCACTAAGGTCATGCTCATTCTCGACCCGAGTACGAGCTACGGCAACTGGGGCAATCCGAACCAGCAGATTTCCGGTGTGCGCCTTGAAACGGCAGAAGGACCGGTCGTCGCATACGGCACGCTCGACCCGAAGAACCTCGAAAAGCCGGCCACCTTCTCTGACTGGATGAAGAAGACGATGGGCATGGACTGGGGCGACGAGCGCCGGCCGAACTAAACCAGTACAGCCTCATGGTGAGCGACGTCGAACCACGAGGCCGGCAGCCCTGCAACACGGCCCTGTCCTTCGACGTCGCTCAGGATGAGGGCGTTTTCATGCAAAGCCCTAGCTTTGTGACCCCAGCCGCTTTTTCGTCAGGCCCGCATGCGGCTTGGCGCTTGCCGGATCGTCCGGCCAGTCATGTTTTGGATATTGCGCGCGCATATCCTTGGCCATGTCGCGGTAGCCGCCTGTCCAGAAGCCGGCAATATCTTTCGTGACGGCGATCGGCCGGCCGGCGGGCGAGAGCAGCTGTAGCGCAACAGGCAGACGGCCATTCGCGATAGCGGGCTGGCGGGTCAGGCCGTACAGCTCCTGCGCCTTGGCTTCGACCAGCGGGGCATTGTCAACCAGATAATCAACAGAGGCGCTCCGCCCGGTCGGCAGCGAGATAGAACTGGGGACGAGCGCATCAATCTCCTGCGCCTTCGGCCAGCCGAGCGATTGTTTGAGCGCGTTCAGCACCGCGCCATCAGAGGGCATCTGGAACTTGCCACCGCCCAGAAGTGGGCCGAGCCATGTTTCGGCTGTTTCGCGCAGTTCCGGCGCGCTGATCAGCGGCCAGTCCTCGCCCATGGCGCGGTGCAGAAGCCGGACCCGCGCAAGAAACTCTGCCACTGGGGCGCCGAGACCGGCCGTTTCAAACCCGTTTTCTATCACGAAGTCTATAAAGGCCGTCCGCGCCGCTGCGCCCGACGGCTGGGGCAGGGGCGTTTCGGACAGGACGATGTTGCCGAGTGCCTTCACCCGCCGGCCCTTGAAGCTCTGCGCGACCGGATCGAAGCTTGCCCATTCGTCGGTCTTGGGCGGATGCAGGCTCAGCACGTCAACCTCAGCAAGGGGCGCGGCCAGCGTGATCCGCGCGCGGTTTGCCGCCCCCACCATGTCCACCACGACGATCCACTGCGATTTAGCGATTGCGCTGTCTGACGGGAGGTCACCGCCTCGGCCATTGGCAAGCAGGTAGCTCGTCTCCGACCCATCGCGGCGCCTTGCAATCTGGCCGGGCCAGGATCGGGCAAGCAGGAGGGCCGGATCGCCTGAAGGTCGCGCGCCCCTCGCCCATCGGTCTGCCTGCCTGCGAAGCGCTTTCGCCCGGCCGCTGTTCTCGGCTCTGAACCCGTTCAGCCGCTCGATGAGATTTGCCGAACGCCCGCCGACACCGGCCTCGCTTGCCAGCGCCGCAATCTCAGCCGCGAGGGCGCGTTCGGCATCGGTTGCCGCTGCCGCTATCAGGCTCGCATATTTCGGGTCGAGCGGCAGGGCGGCCATCTTGCGCCCGCGCTCGGTCAGCTTTCCGTCCTCGTCCAGCGCACCATAGGAGCGGAGCGCATCGCGGGCCGCCTTGATGCGTCCGGGCGGCGGCGCATCCAGCCAGGTCAGCCGGAACGGATCGTCCTCGCCCCATTCGGCGAGCGCGAGCAGCAGGCCGGAGAGGTCCGCATTCAGGATTTCGGGCTGCGGCGCGGCGAGCAGCCCGCGTGTCTCTTCCTCATCCCAGAGCCGGTAGCACGTGCCCGGACCCAGACGTCCGGCGCGGCCGCGGCGTTGGTCGACATTAGCACGTGCAGCCCGGATGGTGCGCAGGATCGATGTGCCGCTGTTTGGGTCGAATTCCGGCACGCGGGCAAGCCCTGAATCGACGACGACGTGCACGCCATCAATGGTCAGCGCGCTTTCGGCAATATCGGTGGCGAGCACGATCTTGCGCTGACCGGCGGGGGCGGGGCGGACGGCTTCATCCTGTTCGCGAGGAGACAGGGCGCCAAACAGCGGATGCACGCTCGTATCGTCGGGCAAGCCTGACAGGCGCTCGGCGGTCCGCCTGATTTCGCCCGCACCCGGCAGAAAGGCGAGGATGGAGCCCATCTCGGCGCGCGCGGCCTTTGCGATCGCCGCGGCCATCTGGTCCTCTATGCGATCCCGCGTCCGGCCGAGATATTTCG
>NZ_JBARZC010000560.1:0-6244 GCF_049649345.1 Henriciella sp.
GCCTCATAGTAGAGCGGGTTCTTCTCCGAAACGAGCTGGTCGCCGGTACGCCAGTAGGCCAGCTTGTAAGGACCGTTCACCTCGATATTGTCCGGCTGGATCCACGCTTCGCCATACTGTTCGACAATGTGCTTGGGCACGGGATAGGTCGTATAGTGGGTGAGAAGGCCGAGCAGGTATGGCGCCGGCTCCTCCAGCGTGATCTCGAACGTGTAGTCATCGAGAGCGCGCACGCCGAGTTCCTCCGGCGGGAGCTCCCCGGCATTCACCTCAGCCGCGTTCTTCACGATATAGAGCAGCGAGGAATATTGCGACGCGATTTCCGGGTTCTGGATACGGCGGAAAGCATAGACGAAATCCTCGGCGGTGAGGGGCTCGCCATCCGACCAGACGGTCTCTTTGAGTTGAAAGGTCCAGGTCAGGCCATCTTCACTGGTTTCCCAGCTTTCGGCGACACCGGGAATGACTTCGCGATCAGGCGTTATTGTCATGAGGCCGACGATCATGTCGGAGATGACGATATTTTCCCATTTTGCGGACGAACGGTGCGGGTCGAGCGTATCGACCTTGGCGGAAATTCCGCGACGCAGGACCTGCACGTCTTCATTGTCACCATTGCCCCCTCCGCCGCCACAGGCAGCGAGCGTTAGAACAAGCGTGGCAGCCGATGCGGCCAGAAGTGAAGACTTCAATGATTTCAGCATGTGATTCCCGTGACTTTCCCTTACTAATCAGTCTCGTCATAGTGTTTCAGACGATTGCTGTCTTGGAAAGAGAGCGCAGCATGGCTGAGCAGGAGATGAACGGACATGAAGACTATTTTGCTCGCAGCAGGCGCTGCGCTGGTCATGATTGCACCAGCCACAGCGCAGGAGGGCGCAGATTCCGCCTCAACGACGCGCGTCTATGCCTGCATTGATGTAGCAGACGATCTAGAGCGCCTTGCCTGTTATGATGCGGCTGTCGGCCGGCTGAAAGCGGCTGAAGAGACAGGCGATGTCGTCACCGTTACGCGCGAGCAGGTCGAAGAGGTCAAACGCGACTCCTTCGGCTTTTCCCTGCCAAGCCTTCCAAAACTCGTCATGCCGAAGCTCGGCGGCGATGATGACAGTGAGATCAAGGAAATGACCATCGCGGTCGACCGCATCTCGCGCGGCGGAGACGGAAAGTTCATCGTCTATCTGGAGAACGGCCAGGTCTGGCAGCAGATCGAGAGCAAGAAAGTCTACTATTCCGCCAAACGCGGCGTCGAAAACGTCACGATCAAGTCAGCGGCGCTGGGCAGCTTCAGGATGCAGTTCGACGATGGCGTGCCTTTCCGCGCGCGGCGGATTCAATAGTCCGGCCTAATACTTGACCGAGCAGCCATAAGGCTTGGACGAAGCGACCTCGACAGGCTCGCCTGCTTCAACGGCATCGAGCGCGGCGCGGACATAATTGTCGGCCGTCTCGATATCCTCGACGCGGGCCGAGCGGACTGAATCGATCGCGCCGGCATAGGCGATTTCGCTATCGGGCTTGATGACGAACATGTGCGGCGTGGTCTTGGCCTCATAGAGCCGGCCGATGTCGCCTGACGGATCGAGGATGACATGGTCCGGCGAAGCGCCGCGCCCCTCATTGATCGCGTCGGCGCCCGCGCCATCGACATGGCCCTGCTTGCCCGGCGCAGACGAAATGATCTGCAGCCAGACAACGTCGTCGCCCGCCGCCTCGTCGCTCTGCAGCGTCTGCATGTTTTCTGGCGGCTCAGCATAATGCTTCTTCACGAAGGGGCAGCCATCATTCGTCCATTCGAGAATGACGGTCTTGTCCGCAAAATCTGAAAGCGACACTTGCTCGCCCGTGCTCGTCGTGCCAGTGAAATCGGGCGCGAGCGTGCCCGGCTCTGCGGCTGGTGAGGCATTGGCCGAGAAGGCGATCAGCGCGCCTGCGCTCAGCGCCACGGCGGCGGCCATTCCGGAAGCAAGTCCAATATTGCGGCTCGTGATCTTCATCGGGTCAGTCTCCTGGGGGGCTGGATTGTCAATTCAGAACGATGGGAAGGCATCGAGCTTCCGTTTCAACATGGCCGGGCTAAGCAAGGTCGGCAGGATTTCCGGCTCCTCGGACCCCGGCGCATACAGAAGATAGAGCGGTACGCCCGGACTTCCACGTTTCTTCAATTCTGCCGCAATCTCGTCATTCGGCCTAGTGAAATCGGCGACAAGGAAGCTCACATTTGCTTGAGCCATGGCGTCGAGCACGTCCGGCTTTGTCAACGTGGTCCGCTTGTTGACCTGGCAGGTGGCGCACCATGTGGCGGTGAAATCAACAAAGACCCCCTGCCCGCCCGCGACGAGTTCAGCGACTTTCTCATTCGACCAGGGTTCCGGCGTGACCGAGGCGTAGGACTCCACAGAGGCGTCAGCCGGGGCATCCTCAAACCCAGCCATGATCGGCCAGCCAATGGCAAAGACCGACAGCGCGGCCCCGATCGCCAGAACAGGCGTTCTGAATTTTCCGCCAGAAATGCTCATCAGCCAAATGCCGAAAGCGAGGATGACAGCGCCAAAAGCCGTTGCACCAGCCGCCGGGTGATTGCCGAGCACGGTGACGAGCCAGGCGGCGGTCAGGAACATCGGGAAGGCGAAGGCCTGTTTGAGGCGCTCCATCCAGGCGCCCGGCTTCGGCAAGGCGCGGTGAAGCCCCGGCACGAAACTGAGGACAAGGAAAGGCAGCGCGAGGCCGAGACCGAGCGCAAGAAAGATCGCCATCACAACCGGCCATGGCTTGTCCAGCACAGCTCCAAGCGCAACACCAACGAAAGGCCCAACACAAGGTGCGCCAACAACGGCAGCGAGGACACCGGTAAAGAAGGCGCCGGCATTCCCGCTCTTCGAGGCCAGGCCTGAGCCGACATTCTGAACCGAAGTGCCAAGATGGAAGACGCCGAGGAGCCAAAGCCCGATCAGCACCATGACGAGGGCAAGCCCCGCCACGACCGCCGGGTATTGAAGCTGGAAGCCGAGGCTGACGAACTGTCCGGCAGCACGCAGCGACAGGAAGACAAGCGCCGTCGCGGCAAAAGAGACAAGCACGCCGATCGTGTACCAGATGCCATGCTCGCGCAGGTGCGACTTCTCACCCTTGGAGGCGGCCTGAACCATGCCGATCGCCTTGATGGAGAGGACGGGCAGGACGCAGGGCATGAGGTTGAGGATCAGGCCGCCAAGCAGCGCGACGGACAGGAGGACGACAAGCGCGCCCACGCCGATGGTCGATCCGGCCCCTTCACCGGTGCCGTTTCGCGCCGCTGCGCCTGCAATGCCGGTGGTGCCTTCGAGGGGGTCGCCCTGCTCTGCCGTGATATTGACGGCGACCGGCGCGCCGCCATCGGCCGGGTCAATCCGCAGGATGCCGTCCAGCGTTTCTGGCATCTCGTCGCTGTCCGGCGTTAGCGTCAGGCGAAGCCCGTCCTCGCCGAATTCATGCGGCTGGGCAGCGGCATGGATGATGTCATGGGTTTCCGGGAAGAAGCGGGCATAGCCGGAGAGGCCAGCGACCTGATCGCCGGTCAGCGACAGGGTCCAGGTGTCGCCCTTTTCTGAGAGGCGTGCCGTGCCATCGAGTTCAGGCGGCACATCGCCAAGCGCGGCGGCAATCTTCTCTGCGCCTTCAAGGTCTGGCACCTGCGTGTCGCCGACATCCAGATAAAGCGTCAGATCAACGCTTTCTGGAATGCAGATATCCTCGCAGATCAGATAGTCGAGCGTGCCGTCGAAACGGATCGTGTCTGACGCATCGTCTGGAATTTCGACGGGGAATGGCAGGACCACAGTATTGCTGTAGCCATAATCCATGATCTCGCCTTCGACGACGGGGATCTCTTCGGGCAGCGGCCAGCTGATCTCTCTAATCGCGGCGGCGTCCAGCGTCGTCTGATCACTCCAGAACATTTCCGGCGGGATGCCGGCATCGCCCGCATTCAGCCAGTAGATGTGCCATTTGGGATCCATCTCGAACTCGAAGCCGAGCCAGACCGTCTCGCCGGGGATGGCGACCTCGCGTTCTGTGATGAAGTCGATCCGCGCATGACCGCCATCGACCGGTTCGGCGCGGGCCGGGCCGGCAACAGCGATGGCCGCGAAAACGACGGCAAGGATCTGTAAAAATCGTGTCATTGCGGCCTTTTATAACTCATCAGTCTTATCATCCTGCGAAGGCATATGGCCGAATATGACCATATGTGAAGCACCTCGCCAAAAAGTGAGGACATCTGCCGCAGCAAAAAGCGGCCAGACCCTAGGCCTGACCGCTTTCCTAAAAAGTTTGCAAGAGACGAAACGCGCCTTTCCAGATCAGATCTGGAAGCTTGGCCCGTCGGAGCCGCCCTGCGGCGTCTCGGTAGCCTGCGCCATCGCGCCGGTCTGCTGCGAGCGGATCGCGCGGTTGATGACGCGGGACCAGTTCAGCAGGGAAATGCTGTGAGCCGTGATCGCGGCGAGAATGCCGTTGCGGTGCAGCTCTTCGATCTTGTCGGCAGGCAGCTCCTGCAGCTTCTGGTCGTCAATCGCCCAGTATTCGGCAATCGTCTGCAGTGCGCCGGAATCATTGCCCTGCTGGTCGCGCGGCTGGAAGGTGGCGGCCTTCTGGGTGAACAGGCCAAGCTGGTCGATCGTCTTCACGAACTGCTCGGTCGACTGGCGCTGGCGCTCGAAGTCCTGGCAGAAATTCATGGCATTCTGGGTGAACTGGCTCGGCTGGCCGTTTTCGAAGAACGGCACTTCCGGCTGGTTCGATACCATCGGCGCATCGCGGTCGACACAGAGAAGAAGGCGCTGCTGCTGCTGGTCGTTTGCGAAGACGAACGGATAGCGGCGCGCAAAGGCCGGTACATAGAAATCCGGATCGATGTCGCCATCCTTGGAGACGAACAGGTTCTCGTCCTGGCGGATGCCCATGGCACCAATCGGGGTCTTGTCGGCGCCGACGAAGATGATCGGATAGGAGGTCGAGGCGAGGCCGAATTCATTGACGGTCAGCGGCACAGCATGGGCCTTGCCAAGAAAGGCGAATGGCTTTTCCACTTGCTTGATGCCGAGGCCGCCGTGTTTTTCGGCTGAAAGCGGCTGAGGGTTTGAATAGAAGAGCACCTGCCCGCTGAGCGGCGCGTTCTGTGCTGGCTGAGTATTTTCCACCGGGAGACTCCTGTATTTGATCGGCGCGGTTTACCGGATATGCCTGAGAGCCACAACCGCCCAACAGTCATTGAGCTGCGAGTTTAACTGTCCTTTCATAATTCAGGCCGCCATTGGGAAAACCTCCAGATGAAGTCACCGCTGCCTCTTGCTGTTTTGACCGGGCTTGCCGGGGCCGCCCTCCTCTCGGCGTGCGGGCCCCAGGTCAATGAGGACGGCATTGCGCGGCGTACCGTGCAGGAGATCAACCAGGTCTTCCGCGATACCGCCTATGCCGAGCTCGCCCTGTCGCCCGAAACCGCTACCCGGCTGGGCCTCGAAGAACAGACGATCGGGCAGGCCTTCCAGTCCCAGCTCGACGATCGCTCGCAGGCCCGGTTTGAACGCACGCGGCTGTTGCGGCTGGAACTGCTGGACCGGCTGAACGAGACGCCGGACATTCCAGGCGACAGCACGCTGGCCCGCCACCTCGACATCATCCGCCAGCAATATGAAGCCCTGACCACGCTCGAAGCCTACGGATTCGGACGTTATGAGCCGGGCCATGCCCGACCCTATGCAGTCGACCAGCTGAGCGGCGCCTGGGTCGATGTGCCAGACCTGCTGATCTCGAGCCAGCCGCTGAGCTCGTTCGATGATGCAGACGATTTTCTGGCAAGGCTCGGCGCGCTGGGCGATGCGGTGGCCGATGAGAAACGGCGGCTGGTGTCTGACGCGGCGAATGGCGTCCTGCCACCTGATTTCGTGCTGACGGCCCTTGAACGGAGGCTGCGCGCTTTCGCCGGCCAGCCGCTCGACACCCATCCGCTGGTCAAACGTCTCGACGCGGTGATTGCCGGCCTTGATGAGGACGAAACCCATTCGGCGGAGGCCTACCGGGCGTCTGTCCGCCGTGTGATGCGGGGCCGCGTGATCCCGGCCTATCTGGACTTTGCAGACACGGTCGCCGATCTCGCGCTCGAAGCCTCGCCTCTGCCCGGCCTCAACGTGCCGGACGAAAACCAGCCGGATGTGCACGGGGCCGGCGGGTATTATGAAGAAGTCCTCGCCTTCCACACCGCGCC
>NZ_JBARZC010000561.1:0-4854 GCF_049649345.1 Henriciella sp.
TTCTATGGCAACGCTCAAGAGGCAGTAAGCCCGAACCGGTCGACCTCGAAGAGGCGCGTTTGCTAGCCGAACCGGGTGAGAGCGTAATCCGGGTCGGCGCGACGCTACGTTACACTTCGAAAATTTCTGTCCTGGCGGGCGGCGACAGCCTTTCGCAGCACGGTGCACTTTTCTTCAAACCCAGAACCACGCGGGCCATCTCCTTTCAAGGCAAGATACTCGACCCGAACGTGACCTGGGACAGCTATACGGCAAAGCCATGATGAGATGGATCAAGCTTCGCAATCCACTGCTGCGGTGGCGCGCTTCGCGTCGCGGCTCGATTGCGATGAATTTCGCGCTGATGGTCATCCCTCTGTTTGCTTGTGTCGGCCTCGCAGTGGACGGGTCGCGCATGTACCTGGCGCGGTACAATTTCCAGGGGGCCCTCGATACCGCTGCTCTGGCAGTCGGCACAACCTATGGAACGAGCCAAGAACTCAACGATATGGCCCAGCGCTATGTCGATCGCAACTTCGGCATGCCGGGTGTGACCGTCGAGTCGGTGACCGTAAAGAGCACCAAAGAAAAAGTCTTCGTGACCGGCAGCATCAAGATGAACACATACTTCATCCAGATCGTGGCGGACGACGAAGTCACAATTTCTGCCGAGACGGACGTCAAGCGGGCGGGGGGTGGCCTCATGGTGTCGCTTGTCCTCGACAATACCGGATCGATGTGGGGGTCGCTTGATGGCACGTCACGCATTGAAGCCTTGCGGGCGGCATCTGTCAGTCTGACAACATCCCTGTTTCAGAGCGAGAACGCTGAGGAGGAAGTCCGCGTCGCCGTTGTTCCTTATGCGGCTATGGTCAATCCAGGAGATATCGCACCAAATATTGTAAGCCCGCTCGACCCCAGCTTCAGGCTGGATGATCCCCAACATCGCACGGGTGTTCCTCCTGCTTTCCTGCAGCAGTTCGTCTACGATCCCAGCGACAAGACACAATGGAAAGGCTGCGTCTTCGAGCGTTGGGGGTCTAACTCTATTGCCGACACTCCCCCTGGCCCAGGCAAGATGTGGGCACCTATGTTGTGGCCGATCTACAATGACAACCAGTTTGAAGTGTACGACTCCGGCTATAATCGGGGTCAAATCAAACCGAACACCGTCGATCCTGGCGGCGACAAAAACTCCAACTCCTTCACCGGACCCAATGTGGGATGCCCGACGCCAATTCTTCCTTTGACAGGCGCGAAGAAAGATATCGACAAGGCTCTAAGTGACATGACGGCGTGGAACCGCGGCGGCACGCTTACAGATATAGGGCTGGCATGGGGCATCCGGACGCTGACACCTGGAGTGCCATTCGACGAGTCTGACAAGATCGTGGACTCCAAGACAGGGGACACTATCTGGGATTCGCCACGCTGGCGGCGCGCAATCGTCATCATGACGGATGGCGACAACAGCATATACAATGCTGGCAATCAGGGCAGCCGGGTTAAGTCCGGCAAGGAAAAATCAGACATGACCGGCTATGGCCGTCTGGGCGAGGCGCAGATGAACGCCCTGTTCGGATCGAGCAATAAGGGCAATGTTGCAAACAAGATCGACGATCGTGTGGGAACCCTATGCGATGAAGCAAAGGCGCTCGACATTGTTGTGTACACTGTTGTCTTTTCAAAGTCGGCAGACAGCGCCACACGAGCGATATTCCAGAACTGCGCGACCGACAAAGGCAAGTACTGGTATGCCCCGTCCGCAGACGCGCTCGACGATGCGTTTGGCTCGATCGGATCAGATCTCAACAAGCTGCGCATTACGCGCTAGGCGTGGGCCTGCTGCCATTTGCCGGTAGCACGGTTTGGCCCCGTCCTGAGTTCGTCGACAGATTGGTAGGCGCGCGCCGTGCTCAGCCGCCTGCCTTCTTCTTCCGCAACTCCGCCCAGCGCTTCAGCCGCTCGGCAATCGGACCTTCGCGGCCTTCGCCTTTGGGGTCATAGAATTGCTCGCGCGCCATCCCGTCCGGGAAATAGTTCTGGCCGGAAAATCCATCCTCGGCATTGTGATCATAGCTATAATCCTTGCCGTAGCCCTCACCTTTCATGAAGGCGGTCGGCGCATTGAGGATATGTTTTGGCGGCATGAGAGAGCCGGTGTCCTTCGCAGAGCGCTGCGCCGCTTTCCACGCGACATACACCGCGTTGGACTTTGGCGCGGTCGCCATGTGGACCACGGCATGGGCGAGCGCAAGTTCGCCTTCCGGGCTGCCGAGCCGCTCATAGGTACGGGCCGCCTCATTGGCGATCATGAGGGCGGTCGGATCGGCGAGGCCAATATCCTCGGACGCCATGCGCACCAGCCGCCGGGCGAGATAGAGCGGATCCTCGCCCCCGGTGACCATCCGGGCGAACCAGTAGAGCGCCGCATCCGGGTCCGATCCGCGTACCGATTTATGCAGCGCGGATATGAGGTTGTAATGTTCTTCCCTATCCTTGTCATAAGCGGGCGCGCGTTTCTGGAGCGCGGTGGACAGCTGCTCGGCGGTGAGCTCCGTGCCGTCATCGGCGAGCGTGAAGGCCTGCTCGGCAAGGTTCAGCATATATCGGCCATCGCCATCGGCCATGTCGACCAGCGCTTCGCGGGCGCGCTTTTCGAGGGGAAGTTTGCGGCCTTCCAGCTCTTCAGCGCGGCCAAGCAACTCCTCCAGCGCTTCTGGCGTCAGACGTTTCAGCGTCAGGACCGCGCAGCGAGACAGGAGAGCGCCATTGATCTCGAAGCTGGGATTTTCCGTCGTCGCGCCGACCAGCGTGACCACACCCGCCTCGACAAAGGGAAGGAAACCATCCTGCTGGGCACGGTTGAAGCGGTGGATCTCGTCGACGAATAGCAGCGTGCCTTTGCCCATGCCGCGCCGGTTCTCGGCCCGGTCGAACGCCGCACGCAAATCTTTCACACCGGAGAAGACCGCGCTGATCGCCTCGAATTCGAGATCGGTCTCCTGCGCCAACAACCGCGCAATCGTCGTCTTGCCGACACCCGGCGGGCCCCAGAAGATGATCGAGCCAAGCCGCCCCGTCTTCAGCATCCGCCCGAGCGCGCCACCCGGCCCGAGCAAATGGTCCTGCCCGACCACCTCCGACAGCTGCGCCGGACGCAGCCGATCCGCCAGAGGCCGCGGCGCCTCATCCGCCATACCGGATGCAGAGAAGAGATCGCTCATGGCAAATCCCTAGCCCACGCTGCGCCTCGTGATAAGATCGCAACTGGAGGAAACGCACCATGACACTGACTATAAAACCAAGCGGTCAGGCCTGCGGCGCATCTGTCACCGGCCTGAACCTGAACCAGCCGCTCAGCGAGGAAACCGTCGCGGAGATCCGGCGGGCCTGGCTGACCCATCATGTCCTCGCCTTTCCCGATCAGAGCCTCAGCGACGATGACCTGGAACGCTTCACGCAATATTTCGGCCCGTTCGGAGACGATCCGTACATCGCGCCTATCGAGGGTCGCGAGCACATCATCGCGGTTAAACGCGCCGCCGACGAGACCGGCCCCATCTTCGCAGAAACATGGCATTCCGACTGGAGCTTCCAGAAGACCCCGCCCGCCGGCACCTGCCTCTATGGCATCACCATCCCGCCGGTCGGAGGCGACACGCTGTTCACCAATCAGCACAAGTCGCTGGACGAGATGCCGGATGATTTGCGCAGTCAGCTGGAAGGCAAACTGGCGATCCACTCGGCCCGCAATGGCTATGGCAAGGCCGGCCTCTACGGCGCAAAGGATAAGGGCCGCAGCATGGACATCCGCTCTTCTGATGACGCCATGGCAACGCAGCTCCACCCGATCATCCGCAAGCATCCCGAGACCGGCGAGGAAGGCCTGTTCGGCTGCGCGGGATACATTATCGGCATTGACGGAATGGACGAGGAGGAAGGCTTTGCCCTGCTGACCGAACTCTATCGCTGGCAGACGCGGGCCGAATTCCAGTACCGCCACACATGGCAGTCGAACATGCTGCTGATGTGGGACAACCGCTCCTGCCTGCACATGGCAACCGGCGGCTATCAGGGCCACGACCGACTGCTCCACCGCACGACAATCGGCGCGCGCGCCGCCGCCTGAACCCTCAGCTTTCTGCCCATAGGCGGCGAAGATTCGCGACGATCTTTGAAAGCGCGAGATGCTCCGGCGCCTCCTCCGGGAGGGAGCTTCGCATGGACGCCTTGAGATTGGCGAGGTCAAAAAGGATGTCGCGCTGCTCGCTGGTGCGCACCTGGCTTTGGACCCAGCCGACGCAGACAATGCGCTGGCCGGAGGTGACCTCTTCCACCCGGTGAAGGCTGGTCGATGGATAGATCAGCAGGGACCCGGCCTCGAGCTTCATCGAATGGACCATTCCAGCCCAGTCTATGGTCAGCTCTCCGCCCTCATAATCCTTCGGATCATTCAGAAAGAGCGTGAAGGAGAGATCGGTGCGGATACGGCTCGCGCCTGCACCCATCAGCGCATTGTCGACATGCGTGCCATAGCCCTGCCCCGCGCCACTCCGGCTGACGAGCAGGCGGGAGAGACGGGCCGGCTGGGCCGCGGCCTGGAAGACGGCGTTCTTCGTAATGGCGTCCTTCAGCCGGGTATGGAGCGCGGTGCCGGTGCGCGACTTGAGATCGGCCTGCTCATTGCGCTTGACCTTGGCCGCCTCAGCACCGGCCGTCTTGCGCCCATCGGCCCAGCCCGTCTTCGCCAGCAGGTCGCGCACATCGCCCAGTGCGGCTGCATCCAGTATGTCGGGAATTGTAATCAGCATCTTGCGTTTGAGAATTATTTGCAGGTATGGCTAACCGTTCTTGCAGAACGTGCAACCAGGA
>NZ_JBARZC010000562.1:0-3846 GCF_049649345.1 Henriciella sp.
CCTCCTCCCTCGCCGGTGATGGATGGAGCGCCCGCACCTGCAGCAGAAGCCCCTTCGGGGATGGTTTCGCCAGAGCCGGCAACTCCAGCAAGCGAGCCGCTCCCGCAATCAGGGACGCTGACGGCGGGCGATTATGACGATCTGCTCAATCCAGCCCTCTACAAGACCTATCTCGACAAGGCGCTCCAGGGCCCGCTCGGCCGCAAGGATCTGCCCTTTGTTGATGCCGCCGACAGGATTGAGGTCCTTGTCACGGACCGGCTCGGCAAACCGGCCCCTTTTGCCCGCCTGATCGTCATGGATGCGGACGGCAAGAAGATGTTTCCGCTTCGCACCGGCGCTGACGGCACCGTCTTCCTCTATCCGAATTTTGACGCGCTGGGCGCGTCCTTCTCGGTGAAGGCGATCCCCTTGGATGGCGGCGCGTCGGTTGCCCGGACAATCGAAACCGGTGATGGCGCGCCCGAGAAAGTGACGCTGAGCTTTGAGAGCGATGCCGAAAAGGTTACCAAGCTCGACCTCCTGCTGACCCTCGATGCGACAGGCTCGATGAGTGACGAGATGCGTTATCTGCAGTCTGAGCTCGTTGCCATCCTCGGCCGCGTCCGCGAGGCTCAGGGGACGCTCGACATTCATGCAGGCCTGATCGTGTACCGCGATGTGGGCGACCAATATGTGGTGCGTGATTTCGACTTTACGGGCGATCTCGATGCTTTCGTCGAAAACCTGAAAACCCAAAGCGCCAATGGCGGCGGCGACTTCCCGGAGGCCATGCATGACGCCATGGCCACGGGACTGGACTTTGACTGGCGTGATGATGCGGTAAAGGTGAACATGCTGGTCGCCGATGCCCCGCCGCATGATGAAGATATCGAAGCGACCTGGGACAGCGCGTTATTGTCGCGCACCAAGGGCATTCACATCGTGCCTCTGGCCGCCTCTGGCGTCGATGATACGGCCGAATTCCTGATGCGTGCCATGGGCCAGATCACAGGCGGGCGCTATCTCTTCCTGACAGATGACAGCGGCGTCGGGAACGCCCATGCCGAGCCCACCATCGACTGCTATGTCGTCACGCGCCTCGACAGTCTGGTCGAACGCGTCCTGACTGACCTGATCACCGGCCAGCGCGTCGAACCCGAAGGGGACGAAGTGGTCCGCGTCGTCGGGGACTACAAGGCCGGTGTCTGTAAAGTGGAGAGCGCCGAGAGCTAGGCGCTACTGGGCGACCCAGCCGCCATCCATCTGCATCAGGGCGCCATTGATCTGATTGCCTGAGGGGCTGGT
The DNA here is from genome assembly GCF_049649345.1 of Henriciella sp. Lineage (GTDB taxonomy): Bacteria > Pseudomonadota > Alphaproteobacteria > Caulobacterales > Hyphomonadaceae > Henriciella. The sequence goes on from NZ_JBARZC010000562.1 coordinate 1,288, forward strand.
CAGGAAGACTGCCATCGCGCCGACCTGCTCTGCCGTGACGAACTCCTTGGTCGGCTGCGCGGCGAGCAGGACGTTCTGTTTCACCTCCTCCTCGGTCATGCCGCGCGCCTTGGCCGTATCGGCAATCTGCGCATCGACCAGCGGCGTGTGAACATAGCCCGGACAGATGGCATTGCAGCGCACACCATGTTGCGCGCCTTCGAGCGCGACGACCTTGGTCAGGCCCGCGATACCGTGCTTGGCGGCGACATAGGCTGACTTGAAGGGCGAGGCGACAAGCGCATGCGCACTCGCCGTATTCACGATCCGGCCCCAGCCTTTTTCCTTCATCGGCCCCATCGCCATGCGGGTCGTATGGAAGGCCGCGCTGAGATTGAGGCTGATGATCAGGTCCCACTTGGCAACCGGGAACTCCTCAATCGGCGAGACGTGTTGGACGCCCGCATTGTTGACCAGGATATCGACCCCGCCGAAATCGCGCGCGGCATATCCCATCAAGCCTTCGATCGCGTCCGGATTGGTGAGGTCCGCGCCGGAAAAGCCGATCTTGCCGTCATATTTCTTCTCGAAATCGGCGACGAGCGCCTCATCCTCGCCCGGCTTGACCAGACCGTTCAGGACGATGTTCGCACCTTCTGCCGCCAGGGCCTCGGCGATTGCCTTGCCAATGCCGCTCGTTGAGCCTGTAATAAGTGCAGTTTTTCCGCGATGCAGCATGGATGCTCCATTGTTATTGAGTGAGATGTCTGGCTTGTTTAGGACAAAGCGAAGCAAGACAACAGACCGGGGATTTCATGGGTTCCGTTTTACAGTCATTCCAGGAAGGTTTTCCGACATTCCTGATCTGGACAGGTGCTGCTGGCGGCATGCTGATCCTCGCCGTTTCGGTGTATGTGCTGCTGACCCCATGGAAAGAGCTGGCCCTGGTCAAGGGCGGCAATGGCACAGCGGGCCTTGCGTTGGCCGGCGCGATTGTCGGCCTCGCCATCCCGCTCGCCTCCTGCCTTGCGTCCAGTGTTTCCCTGATCGACCTCTTGCTCTGGGGCACCGTCTCGCTCATCCTGCAATTGCTCGCATACAGGATCACCGATCTGTTGTTGCGCGACCTGCCCAAGCGCATTCAGAATGACGAGGCCGGCGCCGCGATTGTTCTGATCGGGACGAAGCTGGCGAGCGCGATGTTGCTGGCCGCCGGGCTGTGGGATCCGGCGCTGCAGAGGTTCTAGAGGATCAGAGGAGACAGGCGAAGGTGCGATTTATTCCTGACTGGCTGGTCTACACGCTCGCTCTTCTGGCGATTGTCGGCGGCGTGTTTTCAAACGTTCCGGATCAGGATGCGCCGCCCGCCACACCAGACTCGATCGAGCGCGAAGGCGCGACACTGCCGCCGCCCTCTGCCTTCGATGAAACCGTTCTGGTCCGGGTCGATCAGCCCAAGGATGGCATCGGGACGGCCTTCTCTATCAATACGGACGGCCAGTGGCTGACGGCGCGCCATGTCGTCGATGGCTGCGAGGATGTATCGCTTCTCGTCGCGCCAAATCGCTATCTGCCCGTTGAACGCGTCGAAGTTTCCGACAACACCGATCTTGCCCTTCTGACGGCCCATCCAAGCCTTTCGCCCGTGGCGCTTGATACAAGTTCGACCTTGCAGGTCGGCAGCTATGGCTTCCATGTCGGCTATCCTCAGGGCCGGCCAGGGGAAGCTGCGAGCCGGCTTATCTCGCGGTCGCGCCTTATCACCAGCGGTACCAGAAAAGGCGAGGAACCCGTCCTTGCCTGGGCCGAAACCGGCCGCACGAGTGATCTGCAGGGCTCGCTTGGCGGGCTGTCGGGCGGGCCGGTCTATGACGCCGACGGGCGCGTGCGCGGTGTCATCATCGCAGAGAGCCCGCGCCGCGGCCGCATCTACAGCGCCTCGCCCGAGGCGATCGAAGGTTTTCTCCTGGAAAAGGGCATAGAGCCCCTTGGCGATCGTCCCGTGCCCATCTCACCTGAAAATTATGGCGGCTCTGCCGACAGGGCGCGCCAGAGCCTGCAAGTCGTGAAGGTTGCCTGCCGGGTAGGGACCGACTCTTGAGCGCCTTTGCAGACCGGCTGATCGCCGCCACAGACAAATTCGGGCCGCTCTGTGTTGGTATCGACCCGCATCAGGGCCGTATTCCGGCCGTCTTCGGCGGCGATACGGCCGATGGTGTCGAATGTTGGGGCCTTGCCATGGTCGAGGCCATCAAGGGCCGGGCCGGTGTCATCAAGCCACAGATTGCCTTTTTCGAGCGGCATGGCTGGGCTGGGCTCAAGGCACTCGAACATATCTGCGCGGCGGCCCGCGAAGCCGGCCTGGTCATCCTGATGGACGCCAAGCGAGGCGACATCGGCTCCACCGCTGAAGGCTATGCCTCCGCATTTCTGAGAGAGCCGGCCGCGTTCACATGCGATGCGCTCACCGTGAACCCTTATATGGGGCTCGACACGATCGAGCCGCATGTCCGCGCCGCCGAGGACTTCGGCAAGGGCGTGATCGTGCTGGCCCGCACGTCCAATCCGGGCTCGTCTGAT
>NZ_JBARZC010000563.1:0-3220 GCF_049649345.1 Henriciella sp.
GGTCAGCGATCCGGCTGTGCGCAGCTGTTCGGTCAGCCCAGCGCCATAGAAGATGTTGTCACCCAGGGCGAGAGCACAGGGACTTCCGTCCACGAAATCCTCACCGATCAGGAAGGCCTGGGCGAGGCCTTCTGGTTTTGGCTGGGCGGCGTACTGAAAGTTCATGCCAAGGTGGCTGCCATCGCCCAACAGGCTCTGAAAGAGCGAGGACGCTTCGGGCGTTGTGATGATCAGGATGTCGCGCACACCCGCCAGCATCAATGTGCTGATCGGATAGTAGATCATCGGCTTGTCGTAGATGGGCAAGAGCTGCTTTGAGATCACGCCTGTGACGGGGTTTAGGCGTGTCCCGGCGCCGCCTGCCAGAATGATACCCTTCATGCAAATGTCCCCTCTTGCAGTAGCCGCTCCACGCATGTGCGAACGCTTGCGCGCCAATCCGGCAGTCTTATGCCGTAAAGCTCTGCAAGTTTCGAACCGTCTAGCATTGAATTAGCGGGGCGCGCGGCCGGAGTCGGGTAGTCAGTGGTCGCGATTGGACGCGCCGTCGCTGTCGGACCGCCAAGCGATGCCGACAGACTAAAGACTTCCGCTGCCAGCCCGTGCCAGCTGGTTTCGCCAGACCCGGTCAGGTGAAAGACGCCAAACCGGGCGCCGCCATTCAGTATCTGATGGGCTATGGCAAGCGCTGCGTCCGCAATATCAAGGGCGGAGGTTGGACACCCGGCCTGGTCTGCGACCACACCCAGCTCATCCCGGGATGAGGCAAGCCGCAACATCGTCTTGACGAAATTAGTGCCAAACGGACTGTAGACCCAGGCGGTGCGCAGAATGACATGGTCATCGAGCGTTGCTGCGACGGCCTGTTCGCCTGCCAGCTTGGAACGCCCATACACGCTCAGTGGCGCCGTCGGGTCGCTCTCCTTGTACGCACCGTACTTGGTGCCATCAAAGACATAGTCGGTCGAAAAATGAATGAGCGGAATGCCCGCAGCCTTACAGGCGGCGGCCAGATGCTGGGGACCGTCTGCATTCACGGCAAATGCGTCGGCTTCTTCATCCTCAGCGCGGTCGACGGCGGTATAGGCGGATGCGTTGATGACGATCGCCGCGTTGGTACGCTCGATCGCCGAGCGGATTGTTGCTGGTCTGGTGATGTCCAGGTCCGGCCTGCCGAGGGCAACAAGTCTTGAAGTGTTCTCAGCTCGCTCTGCTAAGGCGCGAGCGACTTGCCCGGATTTTCCAACAATAAGGATCGTCATCAATGTGGCCGCGCCCTATCCGGTCTTCAGCAGGCCTAGGCGTTCGCCTGCATATTTCTTGTCGCGAAGCGGTCGCCACCAGTCCTCATTGTCAAGATACCAGCTTATCGTCTTGGCGAGGCCGGTCTCGAAATTCTCTTCGGTTTTCCAGCCAAGCTCTGTTTGCAGGCGCGTCGCGTCGATCGCATAGCGCGCATCGTGACCGGGTCGGTCTGTGACGAACTCGATGAGGTCGCGGCGCGGCGTGTCACCGGGGCGCAGCTCGTCGAGCGTGTCGCAGATCGCATGCACGACCTGAAGATTGGTGCGCTCATTATTGCCGCCAACATTATACTTTTCGCCGAGCTGGCCGGCCTGCAGGATAAGCAGCAGCGCGCGGGCGTGGTCGCGCACATGGAGCCAGTCGCGCACATTCGAGCCATCGCCATAGACCGGCAGGGGCTTTCTCTCGAGCGCATTCAGCGTGACCAGCGGGATCAGCTTTTCAGGAAAATGGTAAGGCCCGTAATTATTCGAACAGTTCGAGATGAGGCCCGGAAATCCATAGGTGCGTTGCCAGGCCGTCAGAAGATGGTCGGACGCCGCCTTGGACGCTGAATAAGGCGAGCTTGGATCATAGGCCGTCTCTTCGGTGAACAGGCCATCCTCGCCAAGTGAGCCGTAAACCTCATCGGTCGAGACATGCAGGAAGCGGAAGTCGTCTTTCCTGTCCGCAGGCAGCCCGTCCCAATAGGCGCGGGCCACTTCAAGCATCACGAATGTGCCGACGATATTGGTCTGGATGAATTCGCCGGCGCCCGTAATCGAGCGGTCGACATGGCTCTCTGCGGCGAGATGCATGACGGCGTCCGGCTGGTGGCGCTCAAAAATCTCGATCATCGCGTCGCGGTCGGCAATGTCTGCCTGCTCGAAGGCATAGCGCTCATCGCCATCGACGGGGGCGACAGAGGCAAGGTTGGCCGCATAGGTCAGCTTGTCGACATTGACGACCGAATGATCTGTTTCCTCTATCAGGTAGCGGCAAACAGCCGACCCGATAAAGCCGGCGCCGCCAGTGACCAGAATTTTCATCTCAGCGTCCCCTTTCGCGCGTCAGGTCTTTTAATATGCAAAAACCATGTCGACTTCGGCCAATAAGGGTGCCGCAGCATCCTTTTCCGACAGTGTCACACTCGCCGGGTCTATTTTCCAGTCTATTCCGAGCGCCGGATCATCCCACCTGATATTGGCGTCGCTTTCGGGCGCATAATAATCGGTGACCTTGTACTGGATCTCGGAGTCCTCTTCGAGCGTCACGAAGCCATGCGCGAAGCCCTTCGGCACGAGGATCTGAACCCAGTTCTCCGCGCTAAGCTCGGCGCCCACATACTTCCCGAAGGTCGGAGAGCCTTCCCGGATATCCACGGCCACATCCCAGACCCGGCCGCGCGTGCATCGCACCAGCTTGTCCTGCGCATGCGGCGGCTTCTGGTAGTGGAGCCCGCGCAGAACGCCCTTTGCTGCGGAAAAGGAGTGGTTGTCCTGAACGAAATCGAGATCGAGCCCCGCTGCCGCCAGCTCTTTCGCCTTATAGGTTTCAGAGAAGAAGCCGCGGCTGTCGCCAAATCTTTTGGGCGTAATCAGTTTGACGTCAGGAATAGAGAGAGATTCGATCAACAGGACGGCCCACCTTCAGGATTTCGCCGGAATGAATCACAGAAGGATTTCATTCACGTGAACGCCAATGCCCGGCGCCGGGAAAACCTGAACCTCCTCATCCGGAGCGGTCTAAGGCCCCTCAACGTCGTAGCCTTCGTCGCGGAGCATGGTGATAACGCTGTCCGGCCCGGCGAGATGGCCAGCGCCGACGGCGACGAAGACGGTGCCGGGCTCGTCGAGCATGGCCTCGATCTGGGGCACCCAGGTCTTGTTGCGGTCGAGAAAGATCGCCTCGTAGACGCCGTCGCCGCCGCTTGTTT
>NZ_JBARZC010000564.1:0-8988 GCF_049649345.1 Henriciella sp.
GGGATCAGCGCCGTGGTAATGACGATGTCCTGCTTGGCGATATGTTTTGCTGTCAGCTCGGCCTGCTGGGCCTTGTAGTCATCCGACATTTCCTTGGCGTAACCGCCAGCGGTCTCGGCTTCCTTGAATTCGTCATTCTCGACCGCGATGAACTTCGCGCCGAGCGAGGCGACCTGTTCCTTGGCGGCAGGGCGAACGTCCGTCGCTGTCACGACACCGCCGAGACGCCGGGCCGTCGCGATGGCCTGGAGGCCGGCAACACCGGCGCCCATGACGAACACCTTGGCTGGCGCAACTGTGCCGGCTGCCGTCATCATCATCGGCATGGCCCGGCCATAGATCTGCGCGCCTTCGATCATGGCGCGGTAGCCGGCGAGGTTGGATTGCGAGGAGAGCGCGTCCATGGACTGTGCGCGGGTAATCCGCGGCGTGAATTCCATGGCGAGCGTCGTCAGCTTCTTCTTGTTCAGCGCGGCTGGCAGGTCGCCCATGGCGAACGGGTTGAACAGCGCGATCACGGTGAGGCCATCAGGGTATTTTGCCGCTTCCTCAGCACTCGGACCTCGCACCTTGAGCAGGACATCGGCGCCTTTGAGCGCGGCTGCCGCCGTCTTCGCGATGGTGGCGCCTTCATCTGAAAAAACCGGGTCGGGAAAGCCTGCTGCAGTGCCTGCACCAGATTCAATAGTGACGGTATGCCCGAGCCCAACCAGTTTCTTCACCGAATCCGGGGTTGCCGCGACACGCGTCTCCCCCGGACTTGTTTCTTTGAGAATACTGAGCTTCATGGGGCGAGTGATCGGAAAAATTTTGCGTAATAGCAATAGGAAATAAGGTTTTGAGGCATGGAATTGTTTGACCTTTCGGGAAAAGTGGCACTTGTAACCGGATCGTCCGGAGGCTTGGGTGAAAGCTTCGCGGGCGCATTATCGGCGGCAGGCGCAGAGGTCGTTCTCGCAGCGCGCCGGCTGGATAAGCTGGAGGCGCTCGCGAAGGAAATCGACGACGGCGGCGGCCGGGCGCTGGCCGTGGCGATGGATGTGAATGAGCCTGAAAGCGTAGACGCGGCATTTGCACGTATCAGCGATGAGCTGGGCCGCCCTTGCGACATCATCGTCAACAATTCCGGAATATCCCGCGATAACTGGTTCACGCAGATGACTGAGGAAGACTGGCGCGCTGTCATGAACACCAATCTAGATGGCGTGTGGCGCGTGGCAAAGGCGGGCGCGAATGCGCTGATGGAAGCGGGCCAGCCCGGCTCGATCATCAACATCGCCTCGATCACAGCGCGCCGCCCGCAGCACACGATTGCGGCCTATGCGGCCTCCAAAGCGGCGGTCGAGCATTTCACGCGCGTCATGGCGCTCGAACTGGCGCGCTACGGCATCCGCGCCAACGCCATCGCGCCCGGCTATTTCAAGACGAATATCAACGACGAATTTCTCGAAAGCGAACCGGGCGACAAGATGCGCAAACGCGTGCCCATGCGCCGCTTCGGCGAATACAAGGAGCTCGCTGGCGCGCTGCTTCTGCTGGCGTCCGACGCCGGCAGCTACATGACCGGGACAACCATCGTCGTCGATGGCGGGCATCTCGTGAGTACGCTTTAGGTCTATTTGCGGTCTTTCCTCCCCCGTAAACGGGAAAGCAAAGACCGTCCGCCTGTTAGCCCTTCGCGTCCGGATGATCCTCCGGCAGCGGTTCTGTCCCGTCCAGCGACTGGTCACCGAGCGCGATCTCATGCTCCTGCGGGGCACTTGAGACGGCGATCGGTTCGTCGGCGGCGACTTCGGCGCGGGCGCGCAGGCGCGGGAAAGCTTCGGGATGCTCGGCTTGTAGCCAATTGATCATCTGCTCGCGGATATAGCAGCGCAAATCCCAGGCGCGCGGGCTGGTACGGGCGGTGGCGAGCGCGCGGACCTGTATCGTCATCTTGTCGGTTTCCGAGACCTGTAGATTGACGACATCGCCGTCCCAGAGATCGGTCGTCTTGACGATCTCCTCGAGCTTTTCCCGCATCTTGGATACGGGCGCGCGATAGTCGAGCCACCAGTAAACCGTGCCGATGATCGTGCCGGATTTGCGGGTCCAGTTCTGAAAGGGTTTCTCGATAAAATAGGTCAGCGGCACAACCAGCCTGCGCCGGTCCCAGAGGCGTACCACGACGTAGAACAGATCGATCTCCTCGATCCAGCCCCACTCATTCTCGACCACCACCGCATCCTCGATCCGGATCGGCTGGGTGAAGGCGATCTGGATGCCGGCGATGAGATTGGACAGGACCGGCCGCGCGGCGAGGCCGACGGCGATACCGACAATACCCGCAGAGGCGAGCAGCGATACGCCGAGCTGCCTTGCCCACGGCACCACAACCAGCGCACAAGCCAGAGTCGCAATCGCGCCGATGACAACAATCACCCGCCGCATCACATCGAGCTTTGTCGCCGATTTTCGCGCTTCGAAATTGTCCTCGGTGTCGATTTCGAGCTTCGACATCCGCCGGTGGATGGCCAGATCGACCAGCGATGTGACCGCCCAGCCGATGGCTCCGATGACCAGGAATCGGACCAGTATCAGCGTATCGTCGGCAAGGTCGTGGTCGCTCCAGACATAGGTCGCGCCCGCCCAGAGCGCTGCGGCTGTAAGCAGGATCAGCACAGGCACCCGGAGGCGGGCCATCCAGGCGAACTTGCCGGGTTTCTTGGTCGTCATCGAGACCCCTTCGATCTACCAGTTCAGTCAATAGACTATCAGAGCGGTGTTTGTGTTCCGCCCGCGCATCCAACTTAGCTGAAGAAAATTCACAGATTGCACAATGCTCTGGCAGAGCTTGAAAGATACGCCGCGCCAGCGTAAAGCCTGTCACTGACGGTGCCCGCTACACAGGCGGGTGAAAAGGGAAGCTGGTGAAAATCCGGCGCTGTACCCGCAACTGTAAGCGGCTAGCCCTTTGCCACACAGCCACTGGAGCAATCCGGGAAGGCGGCAAAGGCGCGATGATCCGCAAAGTCAGGAGACCTGCCGTCACGTCGTTTGCCCGCCGCCGGGAATAGCGGACTGGCAGGCGGAGAGACCTCCGTTTCACGACACATCGCGCCGGACAACCCCTCCGGCATTTTGTGATCTGGCCGTCGTAAACCGGCCTGAAAAGGAGTGTCGTGATGACCTCGAAATTTATAATCACCAGCGCGCTGGCGCTCAGTCTGTGCTCTATCGGTTCGGCCCAGGAGGTCGGCGAACAACGGCTCAACACTGTGACCGTGTCCGGCCTTCGCCCTGTGCTCGATGCGCGGCTGACCGAAGACGTCGCCGTCCTCGACGAGGCCGATCTCGCTATCCGCAACACGCCCTATATCGCAGACGAACTGCGCGCCGTGCCAGGCGTGGCCGTGTCGCGCTCGGGCAATGTCGGCGGGCTGACGCAGGTCCGGTTGCGCGGCGCCGAAGCCAATCACACGCTTGTCCTTCTCGACGGCATCGAATTCTCAGATCCTGTCACCGGCGAGACCGATTTCGGCCTCCTCTCGGCGGTCGGCATCGCGCGTGTTGAAGTCCTGCGCGGTGAACAGTCCTCGCTCTATGGCTCCGATGCCATCGGCGGTGTGATCGGACTGTATACGAGTGACGAGGCGGACCTGCGCGGCGAGATCGAAGCGGGCAGCCGCGAGACGTTTCGCGGCGCGATAGGAACCGGCGCCGAGCTTGGCGGTATCAATGTACAGGCCGGTGTCTCGGCCTTCAGCACGGACGGCATCGACACAGCCGGCCTCGATGGAGAGACAGATGGCTCGCGCAACTGGTCGGCCCTTATTAAGGGCGACACAGACCTCGCAAAAGACTGGGAGGTTTCCACGCTCGCCTCCTATCGCTCGACCTATGTCGAGACCGATCCCGACCTCGATTTCGATGGCCGTCTCGACAATGCCGACCGCACCACCGATGGCGACCAGTGGCTGCTCGGCGCGGCGCTCGCCGGCGAGACCGGTCCTGTCGACCACATCTTCCGCGCCAATTACAACACGGTAACGCGCACCAATGAAGCCGATGGCGCTTTCACAGATGAGACGCGCGGCGAACGGACCAAGCTTTCCTGGAGCCCGTCCATCGAGAAGCCCGGCAACATCTTCGCTCAGGTCTTCAGCGCTCTGGTGGATTATGAACAGGAAGACTATGAGCGCGCCTCGACAGACCTCGCTTTCGGAGACCCGAACCAGTCGCGCAGCTTCGAGACAGTCGGTTTGGCCGGCGAGTATCGTTTCCGGCTCGGCGGCCTGAACGCCAATGCCTCGCTTCGTCAGGACTTCAATGGCGATGATTTCGATGACGCGACGAGTTGGCGGGCCGGCGCATCCTACACCTTCAACTTCCGCGGCCGCGTGCGCGGCTCGGTAGGGCGCGGCGTCAAGAACCCGACCTTCACAGAGCTGTTCGGCTTCTATCCCGGCACCTTTGTTGGCAATCCGGACCTCCAGCCGGAAACCTCGACCAGCTGGGAAATCGGCTATGATCAGGAATGGCGCAAATCCAAAGCCTCGATCACCTATTTCGAGGCTGATCTGGAGGACGAAATCTATACGGCGTTCAATGCTGCCTTCACCTCAACCGCCATGAACCGGGCCGGCGAAAGCGGGCGCTCCGGCCTGGAGGCAGCGTTCGAGACAGAGCTTAGGAAACGGTTCAATCTGCGCGCCCAGGTCACGCACTTCACGTCCGAAGATGACACAGGGGCCGACGAAATCCGCGTGCCCGAAATCACTGCCAGCCTGTCTGTCTCTTGGCAGCCGGAAAAGGACGGCGCGCGCTATGGCGCCGCGCTCGACTATATCGGCGATCAGGATGATTTCGACTTCGGTGTGGTTCCCTCAGAGCGCGTCACGCTCGATGCCTACACACTGGTCTCGGCGAGCGCGGAATGGCCGCTCAATGACCGGGTCAGCCTCACCCTGCGCGGCGAGAACCTTTTGGACGAAGAAGCCGTCGACGTGTTCGGCTATGCCCCGCCCGGCGCGGCTGGATTTATCGGGCTGAAGCTCAGATGAAGGGGTGCGGGCTCATCTGTCTGGCGCTCCTTATTGGCGGCGCGGCGGTTGGCGAGAGCCAGCCGACCGTCGTCTCGCTTGATTATTGCGCCGACCAGTTCGTGATGGGCCTGGCCGACCGCGACCAGATCCTCGCCGTCTCGCCGCATGCTGATCGCTCATTCAGCCATCTGAGAGACAAGGCAGACGGCCTGCCGCAGGTGCGAGCGCTCGCCGAAGATGTCGTCGCGCTACAGCCTGACCTTGTCGTGCGAAGCTGGGGCGGCGATGCTCGAGCGCTCGGCTTTTACGAACAACTCGGGATCAAGACCGTCCAGATTGGTTATGCGTCAGACTTCGAAGGCGCAGCCCGCGTCACGCGCGAGATCGGCGCGGCGCTAGGCCAGGATGAGAGGGCCGACACGCTCATCGAACAGCTGGAGTTCAATGCACCTGAAACCGGCAAGTCTGCGCTTTACCTGACCCCCGGCGGTGTTACGGCGGGGCAGGGGACTATGGTCGACGCCATCATGCAGGCCGCCGGTATAGAGAACGCCGTCAGCCAGCAGGGCTGGGTAACCTTGCCGCTCGAAAAGCTCGTTCAGGATCCGCCGGAGCGAGTCCTGTCGGCCTTCTTTGGATTTGATGAAGACACCGCTTCGAACTGGAGCCTCAGCCGCCATCCGGCCATGCAACGCATTCTCGCGAATGCCGAAACCATCCAGATGGACGAGTCGCGCCTGACCTGCCCAGCCTGGTTCGTCGCCGATGAGGCCCGCAATGTCGCCGAGGCTCTGCGATGAGCCGGCTCAGCCTGGTCCTTCTGGCGCTCGCGTTCTTGTTGTTGCTCGTCTCGTTGCGGGTTGGGACGGCAGACCTCACCGTTGATGATTTCGCGGCGGGCCTGATGCGCGAGCCGGGTGCAGGCCGTCTCATCATCTGGGAGATCCGGATGCCGCGCGCGGTCGCTGCCTTTCTGACAGGCGCCAGTCTCGGCCTCGCTGGCAGCGCGCTACAGGGCCTGTTGCGCAATCCGCTGGCGGAACCCGGCGTGCTCGGCGTTTCAGCCTTCGCCTCGCTCGGCGCCGTCATCGCGCTTTACTTCGGCCTTGCGGCCGTCAGCTGGTTCGCTGTGCCGCTGCTTGCCATCGTCTTTTCAGGCCTCGCGGTGATCCTGCTGCTCATCGCGTCCGGCAGGAAGGGCGATGCTGTGCGCACGCTTCTCGTTGGCATCGGCCTGTCCAGCGCAGGGGGTGCCTTCATTGCGCTCGCGCTCAACCTCGCGCCCAATCCCTATTCGCTCGCGGATTTGATGAACTGGCTGCTTGGCTCTGTGTCCAACCGGGCCTGGCCGGATATCTGGTTCGTGCTGCCCGCCATGGCGATTGGCGGCCCGCTGACCGTGATGGCCGGGCCCGGCCTGCGCGCGCTCAGCCTCGGCGAGGAAACCGCCAAAAGCCTTGGCGCGGACCCCGCCCGGACCCGGACACTTGTCATCGCTGGCACATCGCTGCTCACGGGCGCAAGCGTCGCTCTGGCCGGCGCCATCGGTTTTGTCGGCATCGTCGCGCCGCACATATTGCGGCCCTTCGTGAAATCCGACCCGGCGCGTCTGCTCCTGCCATCGGCCTTGCTCGCAGGCCTCATGCTGATGGGCGCCGACCTCATCATCCGCCTCCTGCCATTCGACCGCGAACTACGCCTTGGTGTTGCCGCGGCCCTGTTCGGGGCGCCTGTCTTCATCTGGATTTCAGCGCGGCTCACGCGGGGTCGGTTATGATCCGGTTCGATATTCCCGAAGCTGGCATTTCGCTCGATGGCCGCACCGCGCTGCATCCATTTTCGGCAGAGCTTGAAAGCGATCAGATCATCGGCATCGTCGGCCCCAACGGGGCAGGCAAGTCTACGCTGATCCGGCTGTTGGCCGGGCTGCTGCCCGCTTCCCCCGAGAGCGTGTGGCTGGACGGCAAGCCACTCGCCGCCTTCACCGGCCTGGAACGCGCCCGCCGGATCGCCTGGCTCAGCCAGACCCGCGAGCTAAGCTGGGACCTTCTGGTCGAGGACGTCGTCGCGCTCGGCCGCCATGCCTGGGGCGGCGGGCGGTTTGACCGGCTGGGAGAGGCCGACCGTAACCTGGTTTTCAGTGCTATGGCGCGCGCAGGCGCTGCCGGTCTCGCCGGACGCCATGTCCTGTCGCTATCGGGCGGTGAACAGGCCCGGGTTCACCTGGCCCGGCTTCTGGCTGTTGGCGCGGGCAATCTCCTACTCGATGAGCCGCTCGCATCGCTCGACATCGCCCAGCAGCTGGGCATGCTAACCGCGCTGCGCGAGGAAGCCGCTCAGGGCAAACTTGTCTGCCTTGCCCTGCATGACCTTTCGCTAGCGCGATCTGTGTGTGACCAACTTCTTGTCCTGAAAGAGGGCCGGCTCATAGCCGATGGTCCTCCGGCGACGATTTTGACGGGCGAGCTCCTCGAAACCGTGTTCGGCGTGCGCGAAAATGACGCTGGCGGCTTTGTGCTCTCCAATTAGCCCGAAAATGTACCGGAATTGTACTGTTTCTGGACTCCGGAAATCATGGATGGTTCCGATTCTATGCCCGCGCTCATCCGTCTGAAAACACGGGGGAAAGATCAAATTCCAGCGGCCCGTTTAGCGCTTCATTAGGGATGGGTATGGCAAGTTCAGCCCAAGACAAAGAGGCCCGCCATGTCCGCTGAACGCAAGATCAATCCCCAAGACCTTCAGACCATCGCTACTCCAGCTGGAGAAGCCGAGCAGCAAGCGGCTGAAGCGCGTACAAATGTGGCCGATGCGAATGAGCGTGAACGCGTCGAGCCCGCACCGTCTCCTGCGCGCAAGCTGCAAGAGCAGCTGCACAAGACGATCTCCGGCGAAAACAAGGTGTCTTCGGTCTACGACATGGGCCGCATCCTGGCGGCATCGTCAGGCATTACGGCTATACTGGGTGTCTTTTTCTTTCTCGGAATCTGGTAGTCCGCTTCTGGCCAATGCGCCGCAAACCGCTATTGTGGCGCCGACAAAAGCAACAGAGGACGAGACCATATGCACATCCGAAAGGCAGTTCTTCCCGTCGCCGGCCACGGAACACGCGTCCTGCCGGCCTCCAAATCCATTCCCAAAGAGCTGCTGCCTGTCGTCGACCAGCCGGTTATCCAATACGTCGTCGACGAAGCCCGCGAGGCGGGTATCGAGCATTTCGTCTTTGTAACAGGGCGTGGCAAGGGCGCGATCGAGGACTATTTTGACGAGGCCTTCGAGCTGGAGCATACGCTCGCGAGCAAGGCGTCGAAAGCCGAAATCCTGAAGGATGTCCAGCGCACCAAGCTTCCGCCAGGCGCAGCGAGTTTTACCCGTCAGCAGGCGCCGCTTGGACTTGGGCACGCTGTCTGGTGCGCCAAGGACATCGTTGGCGACGAGCCGTTCGCTGTGCTGCTGCCGGATGTCATCCTTCGCGCGAAACCGTCCGCCCTGGCCCAGATGGTCGAGGCTTATGACAAGGTCGGCGGGAATGTCATAGCCGTGAATCCCGTGCCCGAGGAGCAGGTCTCTTCTTACGGTGTGATTACGCCGAAATCGCGTGACGGGCGTTTGATTGAAATGAGCGGCATGGTCGAGAAACCGGAAAGAGAAGACGCGCCGTCTCTGCTCAAGATCACCGGCCGCTACATATTGCAGCCGCAGATCTTCGGGCTTCTTGAAGATCAGGGCAAAGGCGCGGGCGGCGAGATCCAGCTGACAGATGCCATGGTCCGGCTGATGGAGAGCCAGGCCTTCTATGCCTATGAGTTCGAAGGCGAGGAGTTCGATTGCGGCTCCAAAACCGGCTATTTTGAAGCCACGCTCGCGCATGCGCTGAAGCATCCTGAAACGGCCGATGAGGCGCGCGGTATCCTTGCCCGATATGCCGACACGACCTGACGATCACAGTCATTTGCTTTCACCT
>NZ_JBARZC010000565.1:0-4951 GCF_049649345.1 Henriciella sp.
CGGTAATCATCAGCGCCCCGCCCGCGATAAGGCCCGGGAAGATACCGGCAAGGAACAGATCGCCGACACTCACGCCAACCGGCGAGACGACAGCATAGAGGATCATATTGTGCGAGGGCGGAATAAGAATGCCGAGAATGGCGGCGGTGGTGGTGACATTGACCGCGAAGTCGGCGTCGTAATTGCGCGCCTTCATCATCGGGATCAGCGTCGAGCCCATCGCAGAGACAGACGCTGCCGCAGAGCCCGACACCGCACCGAACAGCATGCTCGCGCCCACATCGACCTGGCCAAGCCCGCCCTTCGACTTGCCGAAAGCCGCTTCTGCAATGCTGACGAGGCGTTGGGCGATGCCCGTTCGCGCCATCAGCTCGCCGGCAAACACGAAAAACGGGATAGCGAGAAGGGAGAAGACATTCATCCCCGCCGCCATGCGCTGGAAGGCGACGATGAGCGGGATGTCGAGCAGGCCGAAAAAGACAAGGCTCGATACGCCGAGCGCGAAGGCCACAGGCACGCCGGCTGCCAGCAGCCCAAATAGAAGCAGGGTGAGGAGGATCAGCTCCATGTCGCCTCGATGTCCCTGCCCGCAAGAATTGCAAGCGCCCGTTCGAGCGAGAACAGGCAGACCAGCACGCCGGACAGGCTGATCGGAATATAGGCGACCCCGCGCGGCATCCCGAGCGCCGGGATCGCATGGCTCCAGGTGGCAGCCACCAGCTCTGCCCCGAACACCGCCATGGCGACGCCAAACACGAACACGCTCGCCTGGCCGAAGAGCTGGACGGCGAGTTTCGTCTTCCCTTTCGCAAGCGACTCAAACAGGGATATCCGCAGGTGAAACCCTTCGCGCACGCCCGCGGCGGCGGCAAACAGGATGAACCAGAGCATGGTCAGAAGCGTCAGCTGCTCGGTCCAGGACGGGCTGTCATTCAGCACATAGCGCGCAAACACCTGATAGCCGATCAGCGCCGTCATCAGAACGAGCCCGACGCCAGACAGGAGCAATGCGAGCGCGCTCAGCTTCCGGCAGATCGCTTCAAACGCGTTCACGTCACGCCTCCACAGCCTGGATCGCTTCGCTCAGGCCTTTGAGCTCAGGCGTGGCGAGATATCTTTCCCACACAGGCTGCACCGCCTCGACAAAGGGCGCACGGTCCGGCTCGACGATTTCGATGCCTGCGGCCTCGATTTCCGCCTGAGCCTCGGCCGAGCGTTCATCCCAGAGTGCGCGCATGAAGGTGACGCTCTCTTTTGCACAGGCGCGCACCAGCGCCCTGTCAGCCTCATCCAGTCCTGCCCAGCAGCGCTCGGACATTAGCAACACTTCAGGCGCCATGACATGCTGGGTGAGGCTGTAATATCCGGCCACTTCGAAATGCCGCGAGCTGAAATAGGACGGCCAGTTATTCTCGGCCCCGTCGATCACGCCCTGCATCAGGCCCTGATAGACCTCGCCATACGCCATCGGCGTCGCATCCCCGCCAAGCGTGTTCACCATGGAGACAAACATGTCCGAGCTCATCACCCGGATCTTCATGCCCTTCAGGTCCTCAGGCGTGCGGACAGGCTTCTTGGTGGTGTAAAAGCTTCGCGCGCCGGCATCATAGAAACAGAGGCCGATCAGCCCATGCGGCTCCAGCGAGGAGAGGATCGTCTCGCCCGGCGCGCCATCGAGCGCGGCGCGCATGTGCGCAGTGTCGCGGAAGATGAAGGGCAAGGTCGGCACCCTCGCTTCAGCCGAGATCGACCCGAGCGGCGCAATGCTGACCCGGTTCACATCGATCCCGCCAAAGATCGTGATCTCAAGCGTGTCGCGCTCATTGCCGAGCTGCCCGCCGGGATAGAGTTTCAGATCGAGCCGTCCGCCGCTTCGTTCGCTGAGCAGACGGCCAAATTCGCGCACTGCCTCCACGGTCGGATAGCCATCCGGCTGGGCATCGGTCGCATGCAGGAGCGTATCGTGGCCGAACGAACATCCCGTCGCTGCCAGCGCGAGGCCGCCGGCGCCCAGATACCCCAATTGCCTGCGTGTGAGGCGCGCAGCCTGTGTCACCTGATCCTCCCCGAGGGCCTCTTTGGGGCCTCCCTTATTGATACCGCTATCATTTCTTCCATTGCTTGGCTACGGCCCCCGTTATACGACTCCTGAAAACAGATGAGGCGGGAGGACGCTGCCGTGAAAATTACGAATGCCAAGGTGATCGTCACCTGCCCCGGACGCAATTTCGTGACGCTGAAGATCGAAACCGATGAGGGCCGGACCGGGATTGGCGACGCGACGCTGAATGGCCGCGAGCTTGCGGTTGCTGCCTATCTTGAACATCACGTTATCCCCAATCTGATCGGGCGCGACGCGCACCGGATCGAGGATATCTGGCAGTTTCTGAGCAAGGGCGCCTACTGGCGGCGCGGCCCTGTCACCATGACGTCCATCTCCGCTGTCGACACGGCCCTCTGGGACATCAAGGCGAAGGCTGCAGGCCTGCCGCTTTACCAGCTGCTCGGCGGCAAATCGCGAGAGCATGTGCTCGTCTACGGCCATGCCAATGGCGCCGATATCGAGAGCACGCTCGCCGAAGTCGGCCGCTATATCGACCTCGGCTACAAGGCGGTCCGCGCTCAATGCGCCGTGCCGGGCGTCAAAGGCACGTACGGCGTTGCCAAGGGCCAGATGTATTATGAGCCGGCGAGCTCAGAGCTGCCCGAGGAATCGGTCTGGGACACGCCCGCCTATCTCAATTTCGCGCCGAGCCTGTTCGAGGCGCTGCGCGAAGCCCATGGACCGGATGTCGAGCTCCTGCACGATGTCCACCATCGCCTCACGCCGATTGAAGCTGCCCGCCTCGGCAAATCGCTCGAGCCCTACCGTCTGTTCTGGATGGAAGATGCAAGCCCGGCGGAAAACCAGGAGGCCTTCCGCCTCATCCGCCAGCATACGGTGACTCCGCTCGCGGTCGGTGAGGTCTTCAACTCCATTTATGACTGCCGCACCCTGATCCAGGATCAGCTGATCGACTATATCCGCACCTCTGTCGTCCATGCCGGCGGGATCACGCAGCTGCGCCGGATCGCCAGCCTGGCAGCCCTCTACCAGATCCGGACCGGCTGCCACGGCGCCACAGACCTCTCTCCGGTCTGCATGGGCGCGGCGCTCCACTTTGACATTTCCGTCCCGAATTTCGGCATCCAGGAATATATGCGCCATACCGATGAGACCGACGAGGTTTTCCCGCACGCCTATAGTTTCGAGGATGGCTTCATGTATCCAGGCGATGCGCCGGGCCACGGCGTCGATATCGATGAGGACCTTGCCGCCAAATATCCCTATGAGCCCAAACAGCTCCCGGTCGCGCGGCTGAAAGACGGCACGCTATGGGATTGGTAGACATCTCCGGTCCTGTCGTCGCCATTGGCGAAGTCATGCTCGAACTGTCCGGGCCTGAGCCAGACAACAAGCGGCTGGCCTGGGCCGGCGATACGGCCAACACGCTGGTCTATCTCTCTCGCCTCGGGGCGCAGACCTCCTACCTCACAGCGCTCGGCCGCGATCCTTATTCAGAGATGATCGAGAAAGGCCTCGACGGCGAAGGCATCGACACAGGGTTCGTGCTGCGCCATCCCAGCCGCCTGCCCGGCCTTTACACGATTACCACCGCTGCCTCGGGCGAGCGCAGCTTTCATTACTGGCGCGGCCAGTCTGCGGCGCGGGCCTTCTTTGAGCTTGAGGAAAGCGCAGGCGCGCTCCTCCATGCGGCGAGCGCCGGGGTGCTTTATCTCACCGGCGTTACGCTTTCGATCTTTACCTCGGCAGAGCGCGCGCAGCTGATTGATCGGGCGAGGCGCGTGCGCGCCAATGGCGGCCATGTCGCCTTTGATCCGAACTATCGCGAAACCGGATGGGAAAGCGCAAACATCGCGCGTCAGGCGGTCGAAGCGATCGCACCCCACGTCTCGCTGGCTCTGCCCACCCGCGACGATGAAGACAAGCTGTTTGGCACGCTTGCCGAAGCAGAACACATCCAGCGCTGGCTCGATGCAGGCGCAGACGAAGTCGCGCTCAAATGCGGAGCTGACGGCGCGGTCGTGGCCAGCCGTGAGAGCGAGCCGGCGACCATTCCGGCCGAATCGCCCGCCGCCGTGGTCGACACCACAGGCGCAGGCGACAGCTTCAATGCAGCCTATCTCGCCGCACGCCTCGGCGGGGCTTCACCGTCAGATGCAGCGGCTGCAGGAAACCGCCTCGCGGCCCTCGTCATCGGCTATCGCGGCTCGATTATCCCCGCAGAATGCATGGCTCAATCAGACATGGGCTTGTCAAAATCTCTTTGAACTTGCAGCAGTGTGCGATAGCCTTTTATGGTAGCCCTAACATTTGATGGGGTTCAGGACAAAACAGGTCTCCACCAAAGGGGATTGGGAGGAAAAATGTCAGATACAACAATGGCTCCGGCCAAGTTCGAGGGCGATTTCGCTTACGTATTGCTGATCAGTTGCGTCGCGACGATTGGCGGCTTTCTGTTCGGATTCGATTCCGGGGTGATCAATGGCACGGTCGACGGGCTGCAGGTCGCCTTCAATTCTGAAGAGGTGGGCACGGGCTTCAATGTCGCGTCCATGCTGCTCGGCTGTGCAGCCGGCGCGGCGCTGGCCGGCAAGCTGTCGGACATGTTCGGGCGGCGCACGATGATGATTGTCGCAGCTGTCTTCTTCATTGTGTCAGCCTTCGGGTCCGGCATTGCCGGCAGCTCGGCCGAATTTGTCGTCTACCGTATCATTGGCGGCCTTGCGGTGGGCGCGGCGAGCGTCATGTCGCCCGCCTATATTTCCGAGATCGCGCCCGCCCGGTTCAGAGGACGCCTGTCTTCCATCCAGCCGGTTGCGATCATCAGCGGTCTCTTCATCGCCTTCCTCAGCAACTATCTCATCGCGGGGGCTGCAGGCTCTTCGC
>NZ_JBARZC010000566.1:0-5721 GCF_049649345.1 Henriciella sp.
CAGCAAGGAGGCTCCTCATGGCAAAAGCAAGGGCTAAGGGAAGACCGCGACTCTCAAAGCGGACGCTGCCGAGCAAGACCTGCCCGGTCTGCGAGCGGCCTTTTGACTGGCGCAAGAGGTGGGAAAAGGTCTGGGATGAGGTGAAATATTGCTCTGAAAGGTGCCGGCGAGCGGCCCGGACGCGCTGATTCCCGCCGATTCATCGAAAAACAATAAAAATATCGCCTTGATTTTATTGAGTTTCGTCGTTTTTCACAAAATACTTATTGATTTTCGATAATTCCTTCACTAACTTCAATTCATCGGCGGCGCGGATAGGCCAAGCCCCGAAAAACAGACCGGCAAAAAGACCGGCTATTTGCAACGAAGGAGTAATTCAGATGCAACCGCTCGCCTCCCAGAGCTCCCACACCCCGGCCCAATCGGTCGAGGTCCTGTCTACGGCCCCACAAGCCACCGCAAATGGCTTCGCCACCAAGGCACCGGCCAATGACAACGAGGCAGCCTGGAAACCCAGCCTGCTCGTCCTTCGCCGGCGCAGACTGTCCCGGCGGGCGAACCGCAGCTGATGCGAATGAGGGATAGCCGGACAACTCCTTGCGCCGGTCCGGCTGTCCCCTTCAGAGAACCGCCCTGCCCCGCCCGGCAGGGCGGTTCAACATTTCCGGCAGGGATGATCAGACCAGCGACTTTGGCCGGAGAAAGTCCACCAGCTTGAAGTAGACCGGAATGAACGGGTCGTTCTCAGGTGATTCAAAAAGCGCCGCGGCGCCGGTCGGATACTTTTCCGCCAGCTTGATCGCCGCCCTGTGGTCCTCGCTGCCGGCCTGGCGCAGGATCTCGCAGGCAAAATCATGAACCCCAGGATTATGGCCGATCAGGATCACGCATTCGGCTTCCGCCGCGGCCAGCCCGACCAGACCTTCCATGGCCGGAATGCCGGCCAGATAGAGGTCATCCGTGACAGTCCCTTTGCAGTCCGGAAAGGCCTCGCGCACATAACGCCAGGTCTCACGCGTGCGCCGGGCTGAGGAAACCAGCGCCTTGTCAGGCGCCCATCCGCGCTCTTTCAGCGCCAATGCCATCTGCGCTGCGTCCGAATGGCCCCGCTCGACCAGCATGCGGTCGCGGTCACTGATCCCGTCATTCCACGGCTCAGTCTTGGCATGACGCATGAGGATCAGGCGTTTCATCGAAAAGCAAACATCCTTCGGGCCTTAGTAAAATTAAACACCGGGATAAGTCCGCTAAGCTTGTTGGCAGATCATGTCCGGACCATCTATGGGCGCAAGATAACGTAATTGATGGAGATTTCCATGAGCCTTCTGCTCGGTGACACAGCCCCTGATTTTGAAGCCGAAACAACACAAGGCAAGATCAGTTTTCATGACTGGATCGGTGATGACTGGGTGGTGTTCTTTTCGCACCCGGCCGACTTCACCCCTGTCTGCACGACCGAACTCGGCTTTACAGCCAAACTCAAGGATCAACTCGCAGAGCGCGGCGCCAAGGCCATCGTGATTTCAGCAGACGGCCTTGAAGACCACAAGAAATGGATCGGGGACATTGAAGAGACGCAAGGCGCGAAAGTGGAGTTCCCGCTGATCGCCGATCCTGACCGCAAGGTTGCGACCCTCTATAATATGATCCACCCGAAGGCCGACCCGAAAGTTACCGTGCGCGCCGTCTATGTGATCGACCCGAACAAGAAGATCCGCGCCTCGATCATCTATCCGCCGAGCGCCGGCCGGAATTTCAATGAGATTCTGCGCCTCATCGACTCGATGCAGCTGACGGACAATTACAAGGTCGCGACCCCTGTGAACTGGGAACAGGGCGACGATGTGATTATCGTGCCAAGCGTGTCGGATGAAGATGCCGACAAGCTCTTCCCGAAGGGCTATACCAAGGTGAAACCCTATCTGCGCGTGACGCCGCAACCTAACAAATAAGCGGCTCTTAAGAGCGCCTCGCAAAAAGAAACCGCGCCGGTCACCGGCGCGGTTTTCTTTTTATCAGTCATTCCCGCTTATCCCCTCAAAAGCTTCAACAGCTTCTGGCCCTTGCTCAGCTTGCGGCGTTTGAGGCCAAACCTCGTGCGCAGGGTTTGCGGTTGTCCGTATATGGCGCGCAACAGCCTGACGCGTTGCAGCGCTTGATGCTGTATCTTTTTCTTGGGCTTGGGAGCGATGACGTACCTCTCTATTCCGGCTGCCACTATAGCATATCAAACGGGCGGAGCGAAGCCTTCCGGCTAATCTGATCGGGCATCCGGCCTCTCGCCGGCGCATCAGGCCCGGCAGGCCCAGCGCTTGATCGGCGATGACAAAAGGCCCGCCTTGTCGGGCGGGCCTGATGCGGATGGATTAGTGGTGCAACCTGTTTCCGGCGTCGCCGTCGACAGAGCGCACCGTGTCGCGCGCCTCATCGAGCGCTTCATGCGCAGCAGCGCTGGCGCGCTCTTTCGCGTCACCCCGAAGCTTGTCGGCTTGAGGCCCGGCCATTTCGTTTTCAGCGCGGGTATTTGGCACAAGTCCGCCCAGAAGCGCCCCGCCTGCAAAAGCCAGCGCTCCTGCAATCAGCGGATTCTCCCGTTCGAACTGGCGGGCACGGGCTGCCGCGTCGCTGGCCGTATCGCCGAGCGATGACATGCCACCGGCTATGCCGCGGCCTGCATTGGCGGCAGCATGACCGGCGCCGGAGGCTGCATGCTGGGCCGAGCCCGCTGCTGTTCTGGCAGCGCCTGCAACGCCATGAGCGGCAGAAGCGGCTGCATCGGCAACACCCTGACCGGCTGAAGCGATCGTACTGGCTGCGGCCTCGCCGGCCTCTTCAATGCGGTTGAGCAGATCGCCGGCCGCTTCCTTGGTCTTGTGTGCAGCCTCATCGACCCGTTCCTTGAACGCTTCGAAGTCTTCGCCATCCTCGTTTTCGATTTCGAGGATTCCGGCCTGCGCATAATAACGTCGCCGGGCGAATGCATCATCGCTCTCGTCGGCAAAGCGGCGGTTCTGGAGTTCAAGCGCCCCTATCCGGTTATAGCGGTTGAGGGTCGCATGGTCCTCTGGTGTCCAGCGCTTGGCCGCGGGCACGTCAGCGGCCCGTTTATGACTTTTGGACGATTGTGATGCCGCAGCGAGCCAGGCCATGCCGGCCGCTGTAACAGCGGTAGGGACCGGATTGTCGCGAACCTGAGCGGCAAGCTCGCCGACGAATTTCTTCGGGCCGTCACCGGCTGATTTCAGAAAGTCGTCGAGGATCTGGCCGGGCGACAGGCGCTCTTCCAGTTCTTCGAGATTGGCGTCCGCCTGGGCGCGTTCTTCTTTGATTTCTTTTTCAAGTTGTTCTGGGGATTTACTCATGACAGGTGTTCCTTGGCGAGTTTGACATTGGCACTCATCGTTTTCTCGGTGCGCTCGGGTTCGAGTTCACCCGGGTCGAGGCGCGATGAGCCCATATTGATGACGATTAGGGCGATCAGCAGCGACGCAACGCCGATAATCACCGCCGCGAGCCATAGCGACATGACGCTGGCAAGACCGACAGCAATGCCGCCGAGCAGCACGGTCAGGCCGGAAATGGCAAAGGCTGCGCCGAGGACGGTCATGGTCAGACCGCTCTTGATATTGCCCATGCCTTCCTTGAATTCGGCGCGGGCGAGGCGGACCTCCTTCTGCAGGATGTCCGACACTTGCCCGAAGGTTTCGCGGATAAGTTGCGGGGTGGATTTGGACTCAGCGGACTCCATAATTGTCTCCATTGGCTTTCGGGGTTTCTGGCTTGATCGCCGGAGTAGGTGCCGAATCTGCTTCTGGCTCAGCCGTTTGCGGCTTCGGCGCGGTGGCCGTCATGAAACGTCCGAGCGCCAGACCGGCAGCGGCGCAAGCGCCATAAAAAAGGCCTGGGTCCTTGCGGGCGAGTGTGCGGGCATCACCAGCCATTGAGCTCAGCGACTTGCCCTTGATCGACTGGGCGAAATTGGACAACTGGCCAGCCGCTGTATGCAACGCATCTGCAGCCCACTCTTCGTCATTCTCGAGATCGTCGGCCGAGCGGTCGAGGCTGCGGCTGACACGTTCCAGCCTTTCGCCTGCCGTTTCGGTCCGCGACCTGGCTTCGCGATCAGCCTTGTCTTTGAATTCGGATGCTTTGGCTTTCGCGACATCCTTTGTTTCTTTGGCAAGATCTTCGGTCTTGGTCTTCAGGTCGTCATTGCGGCTTTCTGCGCTGGCTCCTGAGACGTTTTCACCGGATGTGGTAAAATCAGTCATGATAGGGTTCTCCTTTTGGCTCCCCCACCTCCTCAACAGCTACAACGCCGAAAGGGCGCTGTTGTTCAGCGCCCTTTCTTAAAAAATTCTCGTTTTCGGATTGTCAGGCCTGTAGCTGCAGCTGTCCGTTTCGCACCTGTTCAGCCAAGACCCTGATTACACAGGAGTTGATCACGCTGGCATCATGATCTTGCCATTGACCAGGTCTGAATAGTCGGTCACCAGCGCTTCGGTCACATCGCCCGGCTTGTAATCCACCTCGCCAATCTGGCGGACCGGTGTGATCTCCGCCGCTGTGCCTGTGATGAAGCATTCAGAGAAGGTCGACAGTTCTTCCGGCAGGATCGTGCGTTCGACAATTTCAATCTGGCGTGCCTTGGCAAGCTTTATCGCCGTCTGGCGCGTAATACCATTCAGGAAACAGTCCGGCGTTGGCGTATGCAGCGCGCCATCGCGCATGAAGAAGATATTCGCGCCCGTAGCTTCGGCCACATGACCGCGCCAGTCGAGCATCAGCGCATCGGCATAGCCTTCACGTTCGGCGGCGTGTTTCGACAGCGTACAGATCATGTAGAGGCCGGCCGCCTTGGCCTTGCAAGGCGCAGTCTTTGGATCGGGGCGGCGCCACTGGGCATGCGTCATCGCGATGCCCTTCATCTTGTCGGCAAAATAGTCGCCCCAATGCCAGACAGCGATGGCCAGATGGATCGTATTGTTCTGGGCCGACACGCCCATCATCTCTGACCCGCGCCAGGCAATCGCACGCACATAGGCGCTATCGAGGCCTGATTTTGCCAGCGCCTCGACCTTGGCCGCCTCAATCTCGTCGACCGTGAACGGGATCTCGAAACCAAGCTCCTGCGCGGAATGGTGCAGGCGCTCTGAATGCCGGCGCGATTCAAAAATCTGGCCGCCATAGGCGCGCTCGCCCTCAAACACGGCGGAGGCGTAGTGAAGCCCATGGGTCAGGACGTGCACTTTCGCCTCACGCCAGTCGACAAATTCGCCATCCATCCAGATGACACCGTCGCGATCGTGATAGGCTTGGCTTGCCATGATTTTATTCCGTCCTCGCTTGAACTTCTTACTGAAAACCGCTCCATTCTCAGACTGTGGCATCCGAAGTCAACCAGAAGCCGGGCGAAACGGGGCGGGTCGATCCGCGGCTCTTTCTCAGGGAGGAAGAGCTCGACAATGGTATAGCGCTTCTACTGGCCAGTGAGCGGGCCATTGCAGAGGCGCTTCGCCGCACCCAGTCCGGCACAGGTCTCAACATGCCGGGCCTCAGACTGCTAATGACAATCCGCTTCCGGCCGAACCTCACCGTCAGCGAACTGAGAGACGAGATCGGCGCGACGACGCCCACCCTCGCCCGCATCCTCGGCGAGCTCGACAAGCGCGACCTGATCGAGAAAAAACAGGGCGGACGCGATGCCAGGCGCCGCAGGCT
>NZ_JBARZC010000567.1:0-4752 GCF_049649345.1 Henriciella sp.
GTCGTACCCAGCGCTCTGAAGCGTCTTGAACGTGTTGAGCAACGAGCTGAACACATCGAGATGCGCCGCTGTGCCGGCAGCCCCGCTATTGGGCGGGAAGTTGAACAGGGTGACGGCAATGCGCCGGTCGGTGGCTGGTGTCTGGCGAAGCGCGATCAGCTTGGAAATGCGCCGGGCCAGCATGTCGGCGCGTTCTTTATGGGCGCGCATCTTCAGCACGCCCGGCTGGTCAGGGTCGGTGGTGCGCGCGCCGAAAACGATCGGGCCGGTAGCGCCATCAAGCTCGGGGATCGCGACCATCATGGTCGACTCGACCGGGCTCAGCCCCTGTGCATTGGCCTGCCACTCTTCCAGCGACTGGAACTCGATGGCCTGCGCCGACAGGTACGGCACATCGAGCTTGGCCAGCATGTCTGCAGCAGCTTCTGAGTCATTGTAAGCGGGCCCGCCGACGAGCGAGAAACCGGTCAGCGAAATCACGGCATCGACATCGGCTTCGCCATCCTTCAGGAAATAAGCCGCGATGGCCGCGCGCGAATCGAGCCCGCTGGCAAAGGCCGGAACCACTTTCAGCCCGCGCGCTTCCAACGCTTCGATCACGCCATCATAATGGCCCGAATCCTTCGACAGCAGATAGGAGCGCATGAGCAGGAGGCCGACGGTCGGGCGGCGGCTGCGCGCCAGGGGCAGCTTGGCCTTCGATGTCACAATCGGCGGCGAAAGACGCGGGTGATAGAGCCCTGTCTCCGGATATTCGACCGGCGGCTCTGCCGGCAGCTGGCCGCGATAGAGGGCGCGCTCACCTGCGGCGTAGCGGTTGACCAGAAAGCGGACCAAATTCTCGATATTCTCGTCAGAGCCTGCGAGCCAGTATTGCAGAGAGATGAAATAGGCGCGCACATCCTGGGCCGTGCCCGGAATGAATTTCAGGATTTTCGGCACCTGGCGCAGCATCTTCATCTGATTCGCGCCGGCCTTGGCCTTGTCTGACGAGCCGCGAAGCTTCTTCAGAAGCGCGATCGGCCCGCTTTGCGGCTTGTCCATCTGGAAATTGTTGAGCCGGGTGAGCTTCATGACATCTGCCGCAGACATGCAGCCCAGCATCGCATCGCAATGCTCGCGCCGGGCCTGCAGCTCAGGCAGGACGGCATCGATATGATCGCTCATGAACAGCATGGAGGCGACGATGAAATCGGCCTCGCTGATCGCTGCCTTGCAGGCGTTCAGCGCATTGGCATCCTTGTCCCAGTCGACAGCGGCGTGAAAGGACAGCTCAAGACCGGGCATCGCCTTGCGCAGGCGAAGGCGGGCTTCAGAGACGGCGGTCTCCAGCTGGCGGTCGAGCGAAATCAGCACGACCTTGATGGTGGGGGAAGATGACGTATTAGCGGCCATAATGTGCCTTTGCGTCATAGAGCGTGTCGATCGAAATCGTTTTGAGTTGGCGCTCTTTTGCGAAAGCCTCGGCATTCTTGCGGGCCTTGCCGCGCACGAAGAATGGCACTTTGCGAAGTTCGGCTTCGGCCTCGGGCGCCCACCCGACATTGGTCGGAAGTTCGGTCACGGATGCGGATGATTGCGCATGGCCGGAAATATGCGACGGGCCAGCTTCGTCATTGAATTCGAAATCATCCCGGAACATGCCAAGGAGGTGTTCTTCCAGGCCCATCAACAATGGATGGATCCAGGTATCGAAGATGACGTTTGCACCCTCGAACCCCATTTGCGGCGAGTAACGCGCCGGGAAGTCATGCACGTGGACAGGCGCCGCAATGACCGCGCACGGTACACCGAGGCGTTTGGCGATATGGCGCTCCATCTGCGTGCCGAGGATCAGCTCAGGCTGGGCCTTTGCCATCGCCTCCTCGACTTCGAGATAATCGTCGGTGATGAGCGGTTCGACGCCGTATTTCTTGGCGGCCTCACGAATGTCGCGGGCAAATTCGCGGTTGTAGCAGCCGAGGCCGACGACCTTGAAGCCGATCTCCTCGCTTGCGACACGGGCGGCCGCAATCGCATGGGTCGCATCGCCGAAAATGAAGACGCGCTTGTCGGTGAAATAGGTCGAATCAACAGAGTTGGACCACCAGGGCAGATTGCTCTGTTCAAGATCCTCAGTCTCGACGAGATGGCCAAGCTTGCGAACTTCGGCGATGAAGTCGCGCGTTGCGCCAACCCCGATCGGGATCGTCTTCGTATAGGGCTGGCCGAACGTCTTTTCGAGCCAGCGGGCCGCCATCTCACCGGTCTCGGGATAGAGAAGCACGTTGAAGTCGGCATGGCCGATCTGGGTGATATCGTTGGGGTTCGCATGCAGCGGCGCAATGATATTGATGTCGACGCCAAGATAGGACAGCAGGCCCGCAATCTCGTTCACATCATCGCGGTGGCGGAAGCCAAGCGCGGTTGGCCCGAGAATATTGCAGCGCGGGCGGGACGAGCGGTCCCGCTTGATCTTGGTGTCGGCCAGCGAACGGACGATCTGATAGAAGGTCTCGGACGAGCCCCAATGCTCTTTCTTGGAAAATGATGGCAGGTCGAGCGCCACGACCGGCACAGGCAGGCCGACCCGCTTGGCAAGGCCGCCCGGATCGTCCTGGATCAGCTCTGCCGTGCACGACGCGCCGACCAGGATCAGCTTGGGATCGAAGCGTTCATAGGCTTCGTTCAGTGTCTTCTTGAAGACATTCGCCGTATCGCCGCCAAGATCGCGGGCCTCGAAGGTCGTATAGGCAACCGGCGGGCGCTCGGCGCGCCGTTCGATCATCGTGAACAGAAGATCTGCATACGTATCGCCCTGTGGGGCATGCAGAACGAAATGGACGTCATCCATCGCGGTCGCGACGCGCATCGCGCCAACATGGGGCGGGCCTTCATAGGTCCAGACGGTAAGTTTCATCAGACAGCGAGCCTCCGCTTGCGAACGAGCGGCCGAGCGAACAGCTCGGCGGCATCGCCGGCCTGGTCAAAGCCCTGAATGGGGGAGAACATCAGCTCGATCGACCATTTGGTAACGAGGCCGCGCGCTTCCAGCGGGTTGGCAAGGCCGAGGCCGCAGACCGTGAGGTCAGGCCGCGCCTCGATGCAACGATCAAGCTGAAGGTCAACGTCCTGGCCTTCCGACAGGCAGGGCTCGCCTTCGAGAAGCTCAAGCTCTGCGCCGAGCAGATCCTGGTGCAGGTATGGCGTGCCAACTTCGACAAGCTCCATGCCAAGTTCGCGGCTGAGAAAGCGCGCCAGCGGCACTTCAAGCTGGGAGTCAGGGAAGAAGAAGATCGACTTGCCGTCCAGCGTTTCGCGGTAGCGGGCGAGCGACTTCTGGGCCCGGCTGCGCGGCAATTCCACGACGGTCGAGAACCGGTCTTCGCTGACGCCCCAGATATTGGCCGCGGCGCGAAGCCATTCGGTCGTGCCTTCGACGCCGATCGGAAACGGTGCCTCGATGCGCTTGGCGCCGAGCTGGTCGAGCGCGCGGGCTGTATCGCGCAGAAAGGGCTGGGCCAGAATATAGTGCGTATTCGGTCCGATCTCCGGCTGGCTCCCGGCGGTCCGGCCCGGCAGGAAGTCGACATTGTCGATGCCGAGCGCGCTAAACAGGCGTCTGAACTGGTCTTCGACCACATCCGCGAGCGCCCCCACAACCAGAAGAGATTGGCTTGCCGCCTCGGTGGCGGCGGTATCGTCGACCAGGGCGGCAAGACATCCGTCTTCGCCCTGCGTGAACGTCGTCTCGATGCCGGAGCCTGAATAGTTCAGGACCCGTACATTCGGCAGGAAACGCTTCGAGAGCCGCTTGGCCGCCACGGCGAGATCGAGCTTGATGACTTCTGACGGGCAGGAGCCGACCAGGAAGAGCATCTTGATGTCCGGGCGGCGCGCGAGCAGCCGGTCGACGACGCTGTCGAGCTCGTCATTGGCGTCGGCGAGGCCTGCCAGGTCGCGGTCCTCAAGGATGGCGGTCGCAAAGCGCGGCTCTGCAAAGATCATGACGCCGGCGGCCGACTGGATAAGATGGGCGCAGGTCCGCGAGCCGACGACGAGGAAGAAGGCGTCCTGGATCTTGCGGTGCAGCCAGACAATGCTGGTCAGCCCGCAGAAAACCTCGCGCTGTCCGCGCTGGCGGATGATGTCGCGGTCGGGCCCAGTCTTGGTGTCAGACTTGGCGTCAGTCTTGGTGCCGGAATTGTTGGTTATCAGCGTGGTCATGCAGGCTCCCCTGCCCCGGCGATCCGGGGTTGCTGAAGCCGCGCCTGGCGAAGCTTCAGAATGAATTGGCCGGCATTTATGGCGTAGGTGGCATAGGCGGCGAGCGCGATGCCCATCTGGAGCGCCGGTCCGCCCAGCGCGAAGAAAGTGACGACGAGATAGGCGGTGTGAAGCGCCAGGACGAGCATCGAAAAGACGTCTTCCCAGAAGAAGGCGCGGGCGAAGAGATACTGGCCGAAAACGACTTTCTCCCAGATCGCGCCGGTCACCATGATCGTATAGAGAATGAAGGTTTTTACGCAGATCGAGATCGTGGCGATCAGATAGCCCTCACCCGATGTGAGGTAGCGCACGACGAAGATCAGGCTGATCGCGAAGACGATGAACTGGATCGGGGCAAGGACCGCCTGGACCATCGTCCAGACCGTTTCATCCCGCTTTATACGCTCAGCAGGCGTGTAAAGAGTTGAGCCCTCTGCAAGAGATCGCTTCCCGATCGACATCTCCGCTTTCCAATCTCGGTTCACGTCGAACGTACTCGCAGGC
>NZ_JBARZC010000568.1:0-4080 GCF_049649345.1 Henriciella sp.
GTCTATGACGAGATGACCGAGCTGATGAAGGACCAAATGTCGAAACTGAAGGTTGGCGATCCGACCAGCGAAGACACCGATGTCGGCCCGATTGCGCGCGCTGACCTACGCGAGGAGCTGCACCGGCAGATCAAATCGACCATCGAGCATGGCGGGACCTGCCTGCTGGGCGGTGAGATGCCTGAAGGCGATGGCTTCTTCTATCCCGTCACGCTGCTGGCGGGCGTCAAACCCGGCATGGCGGCGTTCACCGAGGAGACGTTCGGCCCGGTCGGCGTGATGATTCGCGCCAGCGATGAGGCCCATGCCATGAGCATGGCGAATGATACCGAGTATGGCCTCGCCGCGAGCATCTGGACCGAGGCCGGGCGCGGCGAAGCGCTGGCGTCCCAGCTCGATACCGGGCAGGTCAGCGTCAACGGCATCGTGAAAACCGATCCGCGCCTGCCGAGCGGCGGCACGAAATCCTCAGGTCTGGGGCGCGAGCTTGGACCGCATGGCATCAAGGAATTCGTCAATGCGCAGCAGGTCTGGGTCGGTCCGGCGAAATCCTGATCAAGCAGGCGGGACCAAAGCGTTAATGACAAAGGACAGCTGGCGCTGTATAGCGGTATGGAATGACTGTCTCGTCTGATACTTCAGAGCGGGTTGTGCTTGTCGACGAGGGTGACACCGAACTCGGCACCGCCCCGAAACTCGATACCCACCGGCGGGGCGAGTTGCACCGGGCCTTTTCCATATTCCTGTTTGACCGGCGCGGCCGCACGCTGATCCAGAAGCGCGCGCCCCAGAAATATCATTCCGGCGGCAAATGGGCGAACACATGTTGCGGGCATCCAAGGCCGGACGAGCCCATTGCCAGGGCGGCAAAACGGCGGCTCGGCGAGGAACTCGGCATGAGCGCCGAGCTGACACCCGGATTTATTTCGCGCTATCGCGCCGAGCTTGATGGCGAAATGATCGAGAATGAACTGGTCCATATTTTCTATGGAATTGCCGGGTCGGAACCAGCACCGAATGCGGCTGAGGCGAGCGCCGTCGATTTCGTCGAATTAGCAGAGCTTAAAGCAGGATCCGCGATTCCGGTCAGCCATCAGACAGCCTGGCTTCGCCACTATCTCGAACATCATTTCGAGGCGCTGCTCGACATCCGCCACAGACTCACAGATCAATCGCATGCGATTGACAAGCATAAGAATGAAACGGACTTTATTAGGAAATTCGTTTGACCCACCGCCAATCGGTCTAATTTCCGATGGGCAAAGCCACATTATTCGGAGGTACTAACGTATGAAACTTATCGGGAATGGATTGAAATTCACCGTCGCCGCATCGGCCCTGTCATTGATGGTCGTGGCCTGCGGCGGGTCGGAGCCGGGTGAACCTGTAGACGACACGACAACGGCGTCAGATGTCGACGACGAGCTTGACGAGGCTGGCGAGGATATCGAAGCGGCGGCAGATGAGGCCGGCGAGGGCATGGAAGACATGGCCGACGATACGGCAGACGCCATGGATGATGCGGCGGACGATATGGACGCTGAAATGGACGAAGCGGCCGATGATATGGACGCCGAAATGGACGAAGCGGCCAACGACATGGACGCCGAGATGGATGAGGTTACAGACGCCTCGGCAGATGCCGGCGCGCATCCGCGCGTCTCCGCAGAAACGGTGGCTGAGTATGAAGCGCTGACGGGCAATGCCCAGAATGGCCGCCGGGTCTTCACCCAGTGCATGGCCTGCCACTCGGCTGAGGAAGGCCGCAACATGGCCGGCCCGTCGCTCTATGGCATTGTTGGCCGCGAGGCTGGCTCCATTCCAGGCTTCAACTATTCTGACGCCAACGCCAATTCCGGCATCACCTGGACCGAGCCGACCATGTTTGCCTATCTTGAAGCGCCGCAGGCCTTCATCCCAGGCACGATCATGGCCTTCCCAGGCCTGCCAAAGGCGCAGGATCGGGCTGATGTGATCGCCTATCTGAAGGAAAACGCTGAATAAGCGTTTTCGATAAAATCGAAATGAAAGAAGGCCGCCGAGTTGCAACTCGGCGGCTTTTTTGATCATGTGAGTCTTAGTTGACGTTTACAGGGGTCCTTCTTGCCTGACACTGCATTTCCATTCTCGGCCATCGTTGGACAGGACTCCTTAAAAGACGCATTGCTGATTTCCGCGATCGACCCGAGCCTCGGCGGCGTGCTTGCCTTTGGCGATCGGGGAACGGGCAAGACGACCATGATCCGCTCGCTGGCCGCGCTGCTTCCGCAGCAGAGCGTCGTCAAGGATTGCCAGTTTCGCTGCGATGGCGACAAGCCGGCGGCCTTTTGCCCGAGCTGCCAGGCGCTGAGCAAGGCCGGCAAGCTGACAACGAAAAAGGTCTCCCCGCCCGTGATCGACCTGCCGCTCGGCGCGACCGAGGACAGGGTGCTCGGCGCAATCGATCTGGAGCGGGCGCTCGGCAGCGGAGAGATTGTCTTCGAGGCGGGCCTGCTGGCTGCTGCACATCGCGGTTTTCTCTATGTCGACGAGGTCAATCTGCTCGACGACCATCTGGTCGATATTCTGCTCGATGCCGCCGCCTCCGGCGTGAACCGGATCGAACGCGAGGGCCTCAGCCTCTCGCACGCTGCACAATTTGTCCTGATCGGCAGCGGCAATCCGGAAGAGGGCGAATTGCGCCCGCAATTGCTCGACCGGTTCGGCCTGTTCGTCGAAGTGACCACGCCGCGCGACGTGGCGGCCCGGGTCGAAATCATAAAGCGGCGCCGCGCCTTCGATGATGACCGGGAAGGGTTCGCCAAGACGTGGAGCCGCAAGGATGCGGCGCTGCGCAAGCGCATCGTCACAGGCCGCGAGAACCTGTCCAGCGTGGAAACAAGCGACGAGATGCTGGAGAAATGCGCCGAACTTTGCCTGGCGCTCGGGTCTGATGGCTTGCGCGGGGAACTCTCGCTCATCCGGGCGGCGACAGGCTTTGCCGCGCTGTCGGGCAGGGGAGAGGTCACGCTGGAAGATCTTCGCCGCGCCGCGCCTCTGGCGCTGACGCACCGGCTGAGGAAGGACCCCCTGGACGAAACAAAAGCCGTGGCGCGTGTCGAGCGGGCTGTCGGCGAAATTCTCGTTTCATGAGCGCGGAGGGCGCCTGGGACCGGGCGCTGCTGGCGGCCGCGCTCTGCCTGGCGCGCCCTGATCTTTTCGGCGGCCTCATCGTCAAGGCAGGTGCAGGCCCAGTGCTTGAGGCGTGGCTCGATGAGGTGCGGGCGCAGTGCCCGTCGGAGACCGCCCCGATGGTCGTTCCAGCTTCGGTTTCGCCGGACCGGCTGCATGCCTCGCTCAGCGTGTCGCGCTCACTCGCCGAAGGCCGGGCCATCTATCAGCCGGGCCTGCTGGAGGACGCTGCCGGCCGGGCGATGATCGTCAACGGGGCAGAGCGCCTGCAGGAGGCGGTCGCCGCGCTCCTCGCAGCAGAGCTCGATCCGGCCAGTGGCGAGCGCTCCCGGCAAACCGCCCTGATCTGCATCGATGAGAGCCGCGAGGCCGGCGATGCGGTTTCGCCCATCCTCGCCGAGCGGCTGGCCTTTCGCGCGGACCTGAATGGCTTGCGCTTTACGGGCATTGGGGCCGCCAGCTATACCGCCGCCGACATAGACCGCATCCGGACGGATCTCTCTAAGGTCGAGATGGTGGATGAGGATCTCTCCGCCGTTGCGGCCGCCTGCCTCGGCATGGGCGTCAGCTCGCTTCAGGTGCCAGTATTCTGCATGCATGGCGCGCGCGCGATTGCTGCGCTTGAGCGGCGGACCAGCGTAACCCGGGACGACATCATGCTCGCCTGCCAGCTTACCCTGCCGGGACGCGGGCAGCCCATGCCTGAACCCGAGGACATGCGCCAGCCGGAGACGGGCCAGCAGGATGGCCAATCGGATGAGGCCTCCTCAGGCGAGGAGCAGGACGGTGTGTCGGAAACGCCCCAGCCGCTTGAATCGCAAATCATCGAGGCCATCGAATCGGCCCCCGTCGAGATGATGGCGCCCAAGACAAGAGCGACCAGCCGGGGCAGGGCGGGCGTCTCCGGGC
>NZ_JBARZC010000569.1:0-3288 GCF_049649345.1 Henriciella sp.
GAGCGGGATTGTAGTCCAGAATATTAGCCGCGCGCCGCTCGCGATAGTAGATGGTCTCGCAAAGGCGGGCGTCGCAACGGTTCATGAAGCGCAGGGCCGCAAGGGGCTTCTCGCTAGCCGGCTGAGGCCGATTTATGCAGGGGCGAGGATTGCCGGAACGGCCGTGACGATTTCAGCGCCCCCTGGCGATAACTGGATGATCCATGTCGCCATTGAACAGCTTCAGGCGGGAGATATCCTCGTCCTTGCCCCGACCAGCCCCTGTGAGGACGGCTACTTTGGTGACCTTCTGGCGACCTCGGCGCAGGCGCGTGGCTGCCGGGGCCTCATCATCGATGCGGGTGTACGGGACGTGAAGGATCTGACGGCGATGAATTTTCCTGTCTGGTCGAAGGCGATCTTCTCGCAGGGCACAGTCAAGAACACGATCGGCTCGGTAAATGTACCCGTGGTTTGCGCAGGGGCCGCAATCACTCCTGGTGATGTAATCGTCGCCGACGATGACGGCGTGTGCGTGGTTGCGTGCGAGGAAGCTGACAGCGTCCTGAAGAAAGCGCAGGAACGTGAGGCCAGGGAAGAAGATAAACGCCAACGCCTTGCCGCCGGCGAACTCGGCCTCGACATTTACGACATGCGCCCGCGCCTCAAGGAAATGGGCCTCAAATATGTCTGACGGCATTCGCTGCATGTGGATGCGAGGAGGCACGTCGAAAGGCGGCTACTTTCTGAAAGACGACCTGCCGTCAGACCCAGCTGAACGTGACGCGCTTTTGCTGCGTATCATGGGCTCACCCGATGCCCGGCAGATTGACGGCATGGGCGGCGCAGACCCGCTCACGAGCAAGGTCGCCGTGGTGTCAAAGTCGGACCAGTATGGCGTCGACGTCAATTATCTCTTCCTGCAGGTGTTCGTCGATCAGGCAATTGTGACCGATGCCCAGAATTGCGGGAACATCCTGGCAGGCGTCGGCCCCTTTGCAATCGAGCGCGACCTCGTCATGGCCAATGACGGAACGACATCCGTCAGCATCTTCATGGAAAATACGGGCCAGACGGCGATCGCCGAGATTGAGACACCGGCGGGCAGGGTCAACTATGCCGGCAAGGCAAGGATCGATGGCGTGCCAGGATCGCACGCGCCTGTTCCTCTCGAGTTTCGCGACACGGCGGGCTCAAGCTGCGGCGCGCTTCTGCCGACGGGCAACGAAGTTGATGTTATAGACGGCGTCGACTGCACCCTCATCGACAATGGTATGCCCTGCATTGTCATGAAGGCAAGGGATGTCGGCATCACAGGTTACGAGACACGCGAGGATCTCGACGCAAATAGCGAGCTGAAGCAGCGCATCGAAGCGATCCGACTCAAGGCCGGGCCGATTATGAATCTTGGCGATGTCGCCGAAAAGTCGGTTCCAAAAATCATGCTGGTGGCGCCTCCGAGAGACGGCGGCGCCGTGACCGTTCGCAGTTTCATCCCGCACCGCGCGCATGCGACGATCGGGGTATTGGGTGCTGTTACAGTTGCGACGGCTTGCCTGCTCGGCAGTTCGCCAGCAGCTGAGGTTGCTGATATCCCGGGTGGCCAAAAGAAGAAGCTTTCTATCGAGCATCCAACGGGCGAGATGAGCAGTATACTGAAGGTTGGAAAGACCGGAGAAGTCGAAAGTGCCGCCTTGTTGCGAACAGCCCGAAAACTGATGGATGGGGTTGTCTTCCCATGAGCAGGATTCGGAGCTGGACAGACAGTCCTTCGAAGCCAACCTATCGCCCGCCGGCTGGCGCCGTTGACACCCATTGTCACGTGTTCGGTCCGCAAGCCGGGTTTCCGTTCAGCGTGAAGGCCAAATACCTACCCCAGGATGCTGGGCCTGACATGTTGTTCGCGCTGCGTGACCATCTCGGCTTCTCGCGCAATGTGGTGGTCCAGGCGAGCTGTCACGGCACTGACAACCGGGCGATTCTCAATGCGATCGCCAAATCAGAGGGCAGGGCCCGTGGTGTGGCGGTCGTCGATCCTTCGATCAGCAACCCAGAGCTCGATGCGCTTCACGCTGGAGGTATCCGCGGGGTCCGGTTCAACTTCCTGAGGCGGCTCGTTGACGATGCGCCGAAGGACAAGTTTCTTGAGGTCGCAAGGCGGATCGAGCGGCTCGGCTGGCATGTCGTGATTTACTTCGAAGCTGATTTACTCGACGAGCTCACACCTTTTATGGAAGCCATTCCGACGGACATCGTCATCGACCATATGGGCCGGCCCGATGTCAGCACCGGTCCAGACGGTCCAGAGATGCTCGCCTTCAGGAACTTCCTTCGTGCTCACCCGAATGTCTGGACCAAGGTCAGTTGCGCCGAACGTCTATCAGCTCAAGGAGCGCCCTTCGACGACTTTGTCGAGAGCGTTGCTCCGCTCGTCGAGGAGTTCCAGGATCGGGTCCTTTGGGGAACCGACTGGCCGCATCCAAACATGCAGGATGCCATTCCGGACGATGGCGCCCTGGTCGACCTCATTCCCCGGCTGGCAAGAAGCAAAGAGCTTCAGACCAAACTGCTGATAAGCAATCCGATGCGGCTATACTGGCCGGAAGAGTGGGAGGAAGAACAACAATGATTGAGTACATGCTGAACGAAAGTCGACGGGATAATAGCAAGAGCTGGCTTCGAACCGACACAACCGTATTCGTGCTGATGATGGCGAGCTGCGCGGTTCTGCTCGCGATATTTGCTGCCGTCGTTCTCTAGGGCTCATGTCCGGAGCGAGCGGGGAAGTATTGATAGAAGCGCTGCTGCGCGTTTCGGGCTCTCCGCCAGACACAGCTCCCACCGCCAGGTTACTTGGAGGGGCTGTAGGTGAGATACTCTGTGAGCTTTATGGGCTCGTCTCGCGGGACTTGCCAAAAGATGCCCGAACGAGTGCAGCAGGGTTGGCCGTTTTTGGGCTGATGGCTCGGCTTCTTGATGGTCAGGTTTCTTCGTTGCTTGAAAGGCGCAAGGTCACTGTCGCGAGCAAAGCCTGGGCAACTATCAGGCGCGAAATTTTACGCAGCTTTCCGCGAGAAGAAGCGGGCAAAATCCGGCAGGATGTTACACGCCTTGAAACGGATTTGCGCGAAAGCGTTCGAACGTCGAGCTCAGCAAACGCGATCGCCAACGAAATCGGCATCATCGGTCTGGCGCTTGCCTGTCAGTTTCCAGACAGGGCTGATGAGGCATCCAAATTTGATGAAGCGCTCGGAGCCTTGACCACCATGATCCGTGCTGTAAGCGAAGGCATGTCCGAGCAGTAAGCAC
>NZ_JBARZC010000570.1:0-2824 GCF_049649345.1 Henriciella sp.
GAACAGCCCAATCAAACTCTGCAGCCGTCCTGGAGCACGCGCACGCGCCTGACCGGCGCCGTGCTCGAAAAAGCCGCCGCCCGCCGCGTCGAGACGAACA
Source organism: Henriciella sp. (assembly GCF_049649345.1). Classification (GTDB taxonomy): domain Bacteria; phylum Pseudomonadota; class Alphaproteobacteria; order Caulobacterales; family Hyphomonadaceae; genus Henriciella. Next base: position 101 of record NZ_JBARZC010000570.1, read on the forward strand.
ACAAGAGCGAACATGCCGCACTGATCAGACAGCACGAGGCCGGAATCGAGAAGCTCTTCGCCCGCGAGGGCCTCGCCCACGATCCGCGGCTGCGTGCCGAGCGCCAGGCGATGGAGCAGGAAACCGCCCGTCGTCAGGACGGCTGGAAAGAGCGCCGCGCGGCGCTCAATGCGCAAGGGCACCGCCGAACCCGCGGATTCGAGTTCTAGGCGATGCCCCTGCGATCCTGTTAGGAGAGCGCTCACGCGCTCTCCTCTTCGGTCAGCTTGGGATCGAAGGTCCGCAGGACGATGCGGCCGCTTCCCATCGGGACCAGATCGAGCTGCAGGCTGTAACCTTCGCCGTCCTTGTGATCCCACGCGGCGCCGATCCGGGTCCAGGGGGCCTTCTCGCGATCGGGGACGTGGTAGGCGATCAGGGCCGGTGCTTTCTTCTCTTCTGCGTTATGTGTCTGGGTCTGTGCCATTTTCTTCTCCTGTTGGTTTGTTTCAAGATGACAAGGGCATAGCGGCAGGGCGGCAAAGCCGGAGCGCACCGCCAGGGAAACGGGCCACACGGTCCGGCGCAGCCGGAGTGGTGCGGGCAGCCCGTTGCGCTCCGGCGCGCCCTGCGCATAACCGTAAGGCATTGAAACAAGCCGGCATCAGGAGAAGCCGGCACACAGGGTTCCAGACATCTCGGAGGGGTGAGAGACCGGCCTGCCGCGTAAGCACCGCGATCGCACGGCACCCGCCGACAACCGGAGCGCTGCGTCCTGGACACTCGGTCAGAACAAGGCCAGCTGCTCGGTCTTGCCCGGCACGAAGCTCGCTTCTGGCCCGCACAGTACGTAATAGCGCCCTCCATGCCTGACGCGCATGCCGTGATAAAAGCCCATCGAGTCAGCTCGCGCCGCATCGCCGTTAGCGCAGCGCTCCCGGTAGGTAACTGGCTCACCGTCGAAAACACGCAGATCGCAAAGCCGGTAAGCTCGCGCGGACTGCGTGCCGCCGCAAAACTGCATACCAACGCAGATATATGAACCGCCGCACCAACGAAAGGGCGTGCGCACCGGCTTGCCAAGACCGATCCGGTCGGCGCTGTAGGAAGCGGCGATATCGCCCTCTCCGATCATCCGGTCACGCTTGTGGCACCAGGTTCCGGCCGCAAGGCGCGCTGGGTCTACCGTGAAGGTCTCGCTCATGACGCACCGCCTTCGCGCTCGGCGTCAAAATGAAGCGCCGCCATGCGGGCGCAGCGCCAGTAATCCAGTCCCCGCGCCATGCAGAAGTGCTGAAGATCGGTGACCGCATCCTCGCCGTAGGCAATCGCCTCGCCCCGCGCAAAGCAGGAAGCGGCGATGGCGTGGCGGGCATGTTCGGTGCGCTGCTTACCTGTCATGCCGCACCTCCTGCCGCCTGTTCAGCGGCCATAGCCAGGGCCTGCGGGTTCTCGGTGATCGCCGCCGCATTCCACGCGGCGCGGGCATAGACCGAGAGCACGTGAGCGGGCGCAAAGTGCAGATCGCGCTCTACCGGCAGACCGAACGCGCCGCGCACGGATTCCAGCTCGGATATCCGCACGCTGCCAAGTTCAGGACAGCCCATGCCGAGATCGCATAAGCCAAAGGCAATGTCCGGGTCCTCGGGATCGAGCTCGCTCAGCAGCCAGGTGCAGTTCGCATCGGGTGTGAACAGCTTCACGACCGGCAGGAAGTCCGCGTCGGTGCGGCCCTCTTCGGCCAGGGCGGCCTGAATACGGCCGTTGCGCAAAAGCTGTTCGCGGATGGTAGTGGTCAAGAGTTTCATGATTGTCTCCTTTCGCATCGGGGTTTTCTCAAGACGCGAGAAGAAGAAGCCGGACGGCACAGCCGGCCCGGTCATGCCCAACACGGTCCGCCAAAGCTCTGGCGAAGGCGGAGGGGTGCGGGCGGGGCATTGAGCGGACGGCGCGTCCGGCTATGACGCGTTCATGTTTGAGAAACACCGGCGGGAAGGGAGATGCCTGTCTTGAGCGTCCCCGCGTAGACGGGGATCAGCGGCCCCGGCTCTCACCGTGTTCGCGCACAAACGAAACGGCCTTGCGATCAAGATCAAGTTTGGCGGTACGCCAGCCGGTCGACAACCAGGCCTGCGACTGGCGGCCGGCGCTTGCATCATTGGCCCACCATGCCGAATAGCGGCGCGCGCTGGCCGGCAGGGTAAAGCCGAGTATTCGTTCAATGTCGACAAAGCGCAGACGCAAAAGTCCATTGTCGGCGGTAACCAGATATTGATATAGGGGATCTTACTTGCTCAATGCTCATCCCGATTAAATTTCAATGTGCAAATAATACTGAAATCCTGCCTATGCGGCCAGATAGTTTTACCGCGCACAATTGCTATCGATCAGACCAGAACTCACCGCCGTCGTCGACAGCTCCCTCGCTACCCGCGAACGATATTAGGCTCCGAACCCAATCAGGTTGCTGACTAAGCGCAGTGAACTACCTCTGCGATCACGTTTGCCGTGGCAAAGGGGTCGAGATGAAGAACCTGTTGTAGCTGTCCGAGGCGCAGTGGGCAGCGATCGAGCCGTTCATGCCCGAGAACCAGCCGGGTGCGCGGCGGGTCGACGATCGCCGCGTCATCTCGGGCATCATGCACGTCCTCAAGTCCGGCTGCCGCTGGCAGGACTGCCCTGCGGCCTACGGCCCGCCGACCACGATCTACAACCGCTTTCATCGCCCTCGGCCGTCTGCTGACG
>NZ_JBARZC010000571.1:0-5474 GCF_049649345.1 Henriciella sp.
CAGCGGGATTCTCGATCGGATCATCTTCGACGATGAAACCGCTGACAGCTACGAGATTGGCCTGAAAGGCGAAACTTTGAATCGCCGGCTTCGCTTTGAAGCCGCGGCGTTCTATTCCGAATACGACGATCTGCAGGTCAGTATCTTCGATGGCGTCGCTGCGCTCCTGGTGGGCAATGCGGCTTCGGCAACATCTTCGGGACTGGAGTTTCAGAGCCAGTTTGCGGCCACTGATCAGCTCACTCTGGGCGTTTCCAGCACGTTTCTGAACTCCGAATACGACTCGTATGAGGCAGGTCCGTGCTCCTGCGGTCAGGGAACTGTTTGTGACCTGTCAGGTAAAACGCTGCCATATGCGCCGGAATTCTCTGGAGCATTGAACGCAAGCTGGGCAGATACACTCTCTTCCGGTTGGGGTTACGAGCTTCAGGGCAAGGTCTTCCATACGACTGAGTTTTCGACCGCTGGCGACCTCGATCCGGCTGTCGCCCAGGACGCGTTCTCAAAAGTCGACGCGTCTCTGACATTTACGTCGCCCAATGACACATGGACGCTGGCCCTGGTCGGCAAGAATCTAACAGACGAAACGACCGCTCATTTTGGCGACGACATTCCGTTGTCCAACCTCTTGGGCAACAACTACCAACAATATGTGGATCCGCCGCGAACATTGGCGTTTCAGGTCAAGTATCGGTTCCAGTAGCGATGCGCATCAGGGCGCTTTCAATTCCAAAAGGAGAATACTCATGACGGCAAAAGCAGCAGTGCTTCAAAATGGCGTCGACAGCAAAAGCGTACCCACCAGTGCTGAAATGATCGAAAGAGCGCGCGATCTGTCCAAGCTGCTCGCTGCGCAGGCGGGGGAAGCTGAAAAGCTTCGACGGCCGACAGATGACGTTATTCAGGCCCTGAAGGACGCGGAAATTTTCAAGCTGATGTCACCGAAAAAATATGGTGGCTTCGAGATGGATCTGGATACGTTTTTCGAGGTTGGGCTCGCTCTCAGTGAGGGCGATGCCTCAATGGCCTGGGTTGCCAATTTCTATATCGAGCATGTGTGGATCTTTTGCCTGTTTCCAGAACAGTTTCAGGACGAATTGTTCGCAGACAATAGTTATGCTCTGGCGCCAGCCATGTTGTCACCGACCGGACAGGTGACCAAAGAAGAGGGCGGTTTCAGGCTCAGCGGGCGCTGGTCCTGGAGCACTGGGATCATGCATGCCGACTGGGTGCTGCCAGCCGCTATCGTGACCGGCGAGGATGGCAAGCGGGCGCCTGTCTTCTTCGCGCTGCCGCGATCAGAAGTCGAGGTTGAAGACGTCTGGTTCGTAGACGGCATGCAGGGCACTGGAAGCAACGATGTTCTGATCAAGGATAAATTCATTCCAGAGCACAGAATGCTGTCCTTCAAGGCAATGATCGAGGGCGAAGCGCCCGGAGCCAAGGTACACCCGAGCCCTGTGTACAAGACGCCGATGCTGCCGACGCTTGGCTTGGCCGCAGCCATGCCAGCCCTCGGACAGGCGCGGGCCTGCGTGCGAATGTTCCAGGAACGCCTGCACGACCGGATGGAAAATCACGGCACGCGGCGGGTTGGCACCGCTAGCAAGATGCGCCTCGCCCATGCCGAAGTACGGGTCGATCAGATTTATCTTCTTCTTCGAAATCTCGTCGAGGACGTTATGGAGCTGCGCGAGAATGCGACCCGGCTGGACCGGACACGCTGGGCCACCCAGCTCGCCTTCGCGGTCGATCAGTGCAAGAGCGTGATTGCTTATGTGTGCGAGGCCGCTGGCGCTTCTGGTCATTTCCAGTCGAGCCCGCTTGGACGGGCCGCCCGGGATATCAACACAGTGGGCGCACACATTGTGTTCGATCTTGATGCGCGCCTCGAACTTCATGGCGCAGCGATGCTGGGCGAGGAAATACCGGGGATCCTGGTATGATCGTCCTGGAATTGCGGCTGGCTTCGCTCCGGGAGGCTGTGAGATGGCGGTAGTCGATCTCGAGGTTCGCGGGTCGATCGCGCTGATCACCATGAATCGTCCTGAGCAGCTGAATGCGATGGACGCCGAAATGGCGGTGCGCCTGATCGATACATTCGAAGAGGTCCGCCGGTCTGAAGACATTCGCGTCGTGATCCTTACAGGCGCAGGCGAAAAAGCCTTCAGTGCAGGCGGCGACCTGGACGCCGTCATCCCCTTGATGACGGGCGCCCGTCCGCCCGAGACTGAATGGGAAAAGCGCTGGCTCGAAATCCGCAAGTTTGGCGGTCCGTTCAAGACCGATGTCGGCAAGCCGGTTATCGCTGCGGTCAACGGGCATGCTGTCGCGGGCGGCATGGAGATGGTGCTTAATACCGATATTCGGATCTGTGTGCCGAATGCGACTTTTGGGATTCCGGAAGTGAAAGTCGGACTGTTCCCGGGCGGCGGATCGACGGTGCGCCTGCGCGACCAGATTCCGTTTGCCCATGCGATGCACGCGCTACTGACCGGCGACTCATTTTCGGCGGAAGATGCGCTCAGATATGGAATGGTGAACGCCATCGTTTCTGCCGACAGCCTGATGGAAGAAGCGATGAAGATCGCTGAGAAGATCGCGGCGAATGCGCCGCTGGCGGTTCAGGCCATCCGCAGTTCGTTTCGCGATTGTACGGGTGTTCCCGAACAACAGGCTCTCGCAATCGAGTCCGAATATTCGGCGCGCGTTCATGCCACCGAGGACGCCATCGAAGGGCCAAAGGCATTCCTGGAAAAACGCAAGCCCGTCTATCGGGGACGCTGAGCCTCAGAGCGGGAATCAGACACAAATCGAAAGGAGTTGATCATGGATAACAAAGTGCAGGGACTGCATCATCTCGCGATCAGTACAGCGGACATAAAGGCACAGATCGACTTCTTCACCGACAAGCTCGGCATGGAGCTGGTTGCCCTTTACTGGATGCACGGCGCCAAGGAGACTTGGCACGGCTTTCTCAGGATGAATGACGAAAGCTCGGTTGCGTTTGTGCAGAGCCCGCTGGTTGGAAAGGTCGCCCCGAAGCTTGGGGAAACGCATGCGGGCAACCCGACAGCGCCGAGCGCAGCTGGGACCACACAGCACATCGCCCTCAAAGTCGCCGATATGGACGAATTGTTCCGTATGCAGAAACGCTTGCGGTCCAAGGACGTGCCGGTGCTCGGGCCGGTCGATCATGGCTTCTGCAAATCCATCTATTTTGCCGGACCTGAAGGCCTTGCGCTGGAACTGTCCTGCTCGGAAGGGCCGATTGAGCCGAAAAGCTGGATCGACCCGGACGTGGTTTCGCGCGCGGGTATCAATGATGAAGAGTTGGCGCGTTACCTGAATCCGCCGGAATTCGATGTGCCCGAGCAACACGTCGGCCAGCCAGACACGAGCGGGCCGGGCCCGCACATGTCGAACTATCCGCCAGGTATCTACGAAAAGCTGATGGCCTTGCCGGACAAGGACATCTGGGATGCGAGCGAAAACGAGCCACCCGTAAGTGGCAAATCATGAGTGCCAGGAAAGGACCGCTGGCCGGCTTGCGGATCATCGAGCTTGCCGGATTGGGGCCGGCCCCATTTGGCGCGATGCTGCTCGGCGATATGGGGGCGGACGTCATCCGGATCGACCGGACCAGCGGCGGTGGCGGGATCGGCGTTAAGGCAAAATTTGACGTCCTCGCCCGCAATCGCAAGACGGTGCGGCTCGACCTCAAGCATCCGGATGGCAAACAGGCCCTGATGCAGATGCTCGAACAGGCCGACGGCCTGATAGAAGGGTTCCGGCCAGGCGTGCTCGAGCGGCTCGGTTTTGGCCCTGAGGAATTGCTGAAGTGCAATCCGCGTCTCGTCATTGGACGCATGACCGGCTGGGGCCAGGACGGCCCTCTCGCCCAGACAGCCGGCCACGATATCAATTACATCGCGCTGGCCGGCGCCCTCTACAGTATTGGCGAGAAGAACGGACCGCCCGTCCCGCCCCTCAACCTGGTTGGTGATTTTGGTGGCGGCGGCCTCATGCTGGCCTTCGGCATGGTGTGCGCGATGATGGAGGCGAAGGGGTCCGGCCAGGGACAGGTCGTCGATGCAGCGATGGTGGACGGTGCCGCTCTGCTGACAGCGGGCGTTCACGGCATGCTGGCCCAAGGCATGTTCCAGGAAAAACGCGGCGAAACCATCCTCAATGGTGGGGCGCCATTCTATGCGGTGTATGAGTGTTCTGACGGCGAGCACATCACGATTGGCTCCCTCGAGCCGCAATTCTTTGCAGAGTTGATGGCCCGGCTGGACGTGGATGAAGAAACATTCGGCAATCGCAATGATCCGCGACAATGGCCCGACCAGCGCGCCATGCTTGAGGCGGTTTTCAAGACCCGCACCCGGGACGAATGGACCGAGATCCTGGAGGACACCGATGTTTGCTTTGCGCCCGTCCTGCGCATGACGGAAGCGCCTTCGCATCCTCACAATAAGAGCAGAGGCGTGTTCGTCGACGTTGATGGGTCCGTCCAGCCGGCACCAGCGCCAAGGTTCAGCCGGACGCCAGCGGGAGACTGTACGCCGTCCATGGCGCCGGGAACGCATACGGACGATGTCCTGACCGGGTACGGCTTTAGTAGCGAAGACATTCAACGGTTGCATGAGGCCGGGGCAATTGCCGGTCCCCGGGAGGCGAAATGACGCTGATCGGATATGGCCCGGTAAAGAGTGCCGCCGCGCGCACCGACGGGGCGTGATCATGGACCAACGCGATCTTCGCCAGATTTTCAGTGCGTTCGCGACGGGCGTCACAGTCGTGACAGCCTATGATGATGAAGGCGCGCCTGTCGGCATTACGGCCAATTCGTTCACTTCGGTTTCGCTTGAGCCGGCGCTGGTGCTGTGGTGCCTCGACAATCGCAGCCGGCACCTCTCGACCTTCTCAGACGGCACGCCGTTCTCGATCCATATTCTGAGTGAAGGGCAGGAGGACACAGCCATGCAGTTTGCCCGGTCCGGCGCATCGGGCCTGGTGCAGCGCGGCGACGGGGCCAGTGAGCTCACGCCAAAAATCGACGGGGCACTGGCCCGTGTCGAATGCCGCGTCGCAGACCTGCATGTGGCTGGCGATCACACGATCATCATTGGCGAGATCAGGGAGGCCGAGATCGTGGAGGCCGCGCCGCTTGTGTTCCAGAAAAGCCGTTTCGGGCACTTCACGCCGGCGAGCCAGCTCAGCGGACAGGAAGCCTGGCATATCCTTGTCGATATGTGGTCGTGACGGCAGGGAAACAAATGCGTATACAGAGTAAAAGAGCGGACTGGAAAGCTGCTCGCACAGGGAAAGAGGAACCGCGATGAAGGGTATCATGCAGTCTTGGCCGCTGACGGTGAACAAGCTGATCGAGCACGCCAATCATGTGAACCCGACAAGGGAAATCGTCACGCGACGCGTCGAAGGACATATCGAGCGAACGACCTACCGTG
>NZ_JBARZC010000572.1:0-12395 GCF_049649345.1 Henriciella sp.
CCCCGAGCGTCCGCGTCAGATAGGCGACAATTTCTTCATAGCGAAACACACCGATTGCCGCCGCGATCGCGCCCGCTGATTTGAGCGCGGTCTCGATATGGCTGGGGTAGGTGCGCAGGTGGAAGAAGATGAGCAGCATCGCCCAGACGCCGAAGCCGAGGGCGAAGAGCGGGGCGGTCACCCTGTAGGCATTCGACAGCCCGTCGCCGGTCAGCAGCGCCGAGGTCGACAGATAGGCGGCATTCATCAGCGGCCAAAGCAGGACGAGCGCGCCGCCTGCGGCAAGCGGGAAGGAGACTTGCTGGACGGCCTTGCCATAGAGCTGGGTCAGCGGTTTTCTCAGCCAGACAAGCAGGATGCCGATGAAGAGCAGGGTCAACAGGAAGACCATCTTTATGGGCAGCACCACGCGGTGAACCCGGGACAGGAGGGAAGGGGCCTTCGCCTGCAGCGTATTCACGTGATCGCGAAATTCCGTACGCGCCCTGCAACAGGCCTCGATACTTGTCTGCGAGCCGGTCGCGAAGCAGTGTTTTTCCTGATCGGCTGTCACGCCGTAGCGAAGCCAGTCCGGCTCGCAGCGCGACTGGAATTGCTGCAGGCCGCCGTCGATATCGGCCATGATGCGCAGCTGCAGCAGCGCTTCGCCGACAGACGCCCGCCGCGCGGCAGGATCGTCGGACTCTCGGCTTTCGTCGGCGGCGATGGCCTGCGGCGCAATTTCAAACAGCGAACGTGTATTCGATGCGGCGAAGGCATTCGAGAGCAGGTAGGCCAAACCGCCAATCACGCCGATGACAAGGAGGAGGGTCAGCCAGCCATGCTTCAGTTTTCCGGTGCCAAGCGCATCGACGAGCAGCACGGCTGGCCGCCAGAAAGCGATTAGCGCCAGAAGACCTGCGATCGGGAAGAACAGAAAATTGTGCGCGAACATGGTCGCGATCGGGATGGCAAGATGCTCCGGCGCGAACTCATATATAAGAGTGCCGGTCTCGACGACGAAACCGAGATAGAGCAGCGCGAAAAAGGCCGTAACCGCGATCCGCGAGCCGATATGAGTCATCTGTCTGGTCCCACCCAATGTCCTCGCGCGGACTGTTGCAGAATCCTAGCCTGAAAGGAAGGATCGGGGAATAAGACTGCATGGCTCTTCTGACGATCAATGACGCCAGCGATCCGCGCCTTGCGCCCTATGTCTCGATCCGCGAGCGGGACCTGACGGGGCGGCCTGACGGGCGGTTTATTGTCGAGGGCAGGGTGACGCTCGGTATTCTGGCGCACCGATCCCGCTTCGAGGTCGAGAGCGTGTTTATTGGCGAAAGCCGGGTCGAGCCGCTCGCCGATACACTTGCGCTGCTGCCGGCCGACGTGCCGGTCTATGTCGCGCCCCAACCCCTCATGGACGAGGTTGCGGGCTTTGCGATCCACCGCGGTGTGGTCGCCTGCGCGCGAAAGGGTGAGCCGCTGGAGCTGGGCGATATCATGGCCGGGAGCGAGACGCTGCTCGTCCTCAACGATATCTCAAATCACGACAATGTCGGCGCAGCCTTGAGGAATGCCGCCGCCTTTGGAGCAGATGGCGTGGTTCTCGATGAGCGCAGCTGCGATCCGCTCTACCGCAAATCCATCCGCGTATCGGCCGGCGCGGCCCTCTGGCTGCCCTTCCATCACGGCGGAACGGGCGGCGATCATGTCACGTCCCTCCAACAGGCAGGCTTTGAGATTTGGGCCATGACACCGGACGCTTCTGCGCCTGCACTGGCTGAGATGAAGCGCCCTCGGAAAACAGTGATCCTGCTGGGGGCGGAGGGGCCAGGGCTTCCAGCTGACATCATCGCGCGATGCCAGCCTGTGCGCATTCCGATGCGCGATGGCTTTGATAGCATCAATGTGGCGACAGCGGGCGCGATTGCCCTCGCATCCCTGTTCGCGCAGAGCTGAACCAGCTGCCGCGCCTGCAGCATGCGCGGAACGATGGGATGCACCGGGGCGTTTGAACCAGACCAATCAAGGAGCCCTGATCGTGCTGAAAATCATCCTGACTGCCGTGGCTGCCATAGCATTGTCGGGTATGATTCATGCCGATCCGCCGTCTCCTGCGCGCGGCGAGACACTCCCGCCAGGATTGGGTAAGCATAGCAAGGTTCCGCCGGGCCAGACCAAGAAAATCTGGCACCGCGGCGAGATGCTTCCGGTCAGATATCGCGACGCCAGGATCGCGGACTGGGAGCGGTATGACCTGCGCCGTGCGCCGGAGGGCCTTCGCTGGGTCCGCGTGGAAGACGAGGCGTACCTCATCAGCATCTCCAGCGGAATTATCGCCGATGCCATTGGCGGCGTGTTCGACTAGCCCCGCTCGAACGGGTCGCGCATCAGGATCACGTCCTCGCGCTCGGGTGAGGTCGATACAAGCGCGCAGGGCTTGCCGACGAGCTCTTCGAGGCGGCGAACATATTTGACCGCTTCGGCGGGAAGATCTGCCCATGACCGGGCGCCCTTGGTGGAATCGCTCCAACCGGGGATCGTCTCGTAAATCGGCTCGACAGCTGCCTGATCGGTCAGGCCGGCCGGGAAATAGTCGATCACTTCGCCGTTCAGCCTGTAGCCAACGCACACCTTGATCTCTTCAAGCCCGTCGAGCACGTCGAGTTTGGTCAGGGCGAGGCCTGTCACGCCGGATGTCGCGCAGGCCTGGCGCACCATGACACTGTCAAACCAGCCGCACCGGCGCGCCCGGCCTGTCACAGTGCCGAACTCATGGCCGACGGTGCCAAGGCGCTCGCCAATCTCATTGTCCTGTTCTGTCGGAAACGGCCCTGAGCCAACGCGCGTTGTATAGGCCTTGGCAAGGCCGAGCACATAGGAGATTGCGCCGGGGCCGACGCCTGCGCCCGCCGCTGCACTTCCGGCAACCACATTCGATGAGGTCACGAAGGGGTAGGTGCCGTGGTCGACATCGAGCATGACGCCCTGCGCGCCTTCAAACAGGATGCGCCGGTCGAGTTTGACCTGCTCATCGAGCAGTTTCCAGACCGGCTTGGCGAAGGGCAGCACTTTCGGAGCGATCTCAAGCAGCTCCGCCTTCAGCGCCTCGCCATCCGGCTCCGGCAGGTCGAGGCCGTTGCGCAGTGGGCGGTGATGGGCCAGCAGACGTTCAAGCTTGAGATCGAGCGCGGCTGGATCGGCGAGGTCAGCGACGCGAATGGCGCGCCTGCCGACACGGTCCTCATAGGCTGGTCCGATACCGCGCTTGGTGGTGCCGATCTTGGAATCGCCGAGCGCAGCTTCGCGGGCCGCATCGATATCCTTGTGCCAGGGCAGGATCAGGCAGGCATTGTCGGCCAAAACGAGGTCGTCTGGCCCAAGGCTGACGCCTTCCTTTGCCATGCCGTCGATTTCAGAGAGAAGCTGCCATGGATCGACGACGACACCATTGCCAATGACCGACAGCTTGCCGCCGCGCACCACGCCCGAAGGCAGCAGGTTCAGCTTGAAGGTTTTGTTGCCGATGACGAGGGTGTGGCCAGCATTGTGACCACCCTGGAAGCGGACCACGGTGTCGGCCCGGCTCGACAGCCAGTCGACGATCTTGCCCTTGCCTTCATCACCCCACTGGGCGCCGACGACGACGACTCCTGCCATGCATCATGCTCCTTGAAATCCAGTGCGCCACTGACAGGGTTTGCGGCGCGAATTCAAGAGGCGAATTGAATGGGCGCTGGCAAAATCAGACCAGTTCGTAATCCTCTGCCTTCACCTCCGAGACGGCCTTCGCGTAGTCGCGCGTGTGCGACGACCAGTTCTGGGTGATCCGGCCATCCTCGGTCTTGTACCATGAATTGCACGCGTCATCGGCCCAGACGGTATCCTTGAGCTGCTCCTGGAGCTCCTTGTTCCAGCGGTCCTGCGCTGATTTCTTGGGCATCATGGCCGCAGCTGAATTTTGATCGAGCGTCTCGAGCGCCTTGACCATGTACTCGACCTGGCGCTCCAGCATGAATGTGATGGAGTTGTGGCCGAGATTGGTGTTCGGGCCATAAAGAACGAACAGGTTCGGGAAATCGGAGACGGTGATGCCGGCATAGGCTTCCGGGTGGTCAGCCCAGACATGATTTAGATGCTCGCCCGTCTTGCCGACAACATCGACGGACCAGTTCCAGCCCGTGGTTTCAAAGCCAGTGGCAAAGACGAGAATGTCAAACTCGCGATGCTTGCCATCTGGCGTGGTTACGCCTGTCTCATTGATCGATTTCGGAGCCGCTGTGACCAGCTCGACATTGTCCTGCTGCAGGGCGGGGAAATAATCATCGGCGATCAGGATGCGGCGGCAGCCGACCGGATAATCCGGCGTCAGCTTCTTGCGCAGGTCCGGATCTTTCACCTGTTCGTTCAGGTGATTGGTCGCGATCGTGGTGTAGGCCTCGCGGCCGGCTTCGGTCCATTTGAAGGCCTGCCAGAAGAAATGGTCCGCATTGTCATAGATGAGCTGGCGATTGCGCGCGCCGAGCTCCATGGCGGTTTCGGGCTCTGTGAACATCAGCGCCTGCTCCTGGGCGGTAACCGGCACGTCGCGGCGCGGGATCACCCAGTTGGGCGTGCGCTGGAAGACGGTAAGCTGGGCGGCGGTCTTCGCGATTTCGGGGATGAGCTGGACCGCGCTTGCCGCAGACCCGATGACGCCAACGCGTTTTCCCTCCCATGAAACTGAATGATCCCAGCGGGCCGAATGCATCTTCGCGCCCTTGAAGCTGTCGAGGCCCTCAATGTCTGGCCATTTCGGGCGGTTCAGCTGCCCAAGCGCGCCGACAAGAAGATCGCCCTTATAGGTCTTCCCGCTTTCGGTCGTGACGGTCCACTTTTTCGTGTCCTCGTCCCAGACGGCCGAACGGGCCGCGTCATCAAGGTGGAGGTTGGGGCGAAGCTGATAGCGGTCGGTGATCTCTTCGGCATAGGCCTGGATTTCCGGGCCCTGCGGGAAGGCGCGCGTCCAGTTGATGCTTTGTGCAAAGGAGAGCTGATAGAGCGCGACCGGCACGTCACAAGCGCAGCCTGGATAGGTGTTTTCATACCAGGTGCCGCCGACTTTCGGGTTGCGATCCAGCAGATCGAATGTGTGGCCGGCTTCCTGAAGCTTGATGGCCGCCGTCAGTCCACCAAGACCGGCGCCCATGATAATGGCATGTTTCTGAGCCATGCGAACCTCCCTGAATATCTATTTTCAGGAAGGATTCGCCTTATCTGCGATCAATGCAAGGCTGACTTGGCGGTAAGCCTACTCGCCGAAGCGCCAATAGGCCCGCACGCCAACATTATCGATGCCCTGATTGCGGCCGTTTCCGAGGATCTGGCCATGCGAAAGGTGCTCGTACTGAAGCTGGAGGCCCCAGTTTGGTCCCAGATCCTTGTTCAGCGCGAGGCCCGTGCGGAACAGGTCATCGGAGCCAAAATAGACATTGTCTCGGGCAAATGCGTCGCTGCGTGGGTCGCCTTGCGGGAACGGGCTTTCATTCGAGCCGTCATGGATGACGTATCCGAGGCTTGGTTCAAGTGACCAGCCTTGGGCGAAATCCCAGTTCCAGAGCAGGCCGACGCCGCCGAAATTCGTGTTGCCTGCAGTGTTGTAAGACGCGACGATGTAAGGCCGCGGCGCGAGGATATAGCGAAACAGGTCCGGGCTCGCGAACACGACCTCGCCTTCGACGTTCGGCCCGTCTTCCTTGTCAGCATTCTTGCAGTCGATGACGCAGATATTGTGCTGCATCACGCCAAGGCGCACCTCTTCGACAAGCTGGGCGTTGGCGGGAGCGGCGAGAGCGGCTGCGGATGTTGCGAGCGCGGCGATGGCGAAAACGCGTTTCATTGGAATACCTCACTTGAAAACCCGCCCAGAAAGAACCGGGCGGGTCCAAAATCAAGTAAATTGAATGCGTTTGTACGCCGAAAACGACCAGCTATGCCTTTCCTGCAACCCATCGAACGGTGATTTCTGCGATGCGCTTGCCGAAGTCTTCGGCGGTTTCGAGATCGGCCTTGTCGGGTGACTGATCGGCTGGAAGGTCGGTCATCGCCTGTGTGCCCAGACCAATCATATGGCCTGCGCGGTTCCAGGCGGTTTCATAGTCGCTCTTGCTGGTATTGTAGCCGGGAAAGGCACCGTAATTGGCCCAGATCATCCCATGCTGGCCAGCAAGGATGGCAAATTGCTGCAACGTGTTTAGCTTGTCCCCCGCGAGCGAGCCGGAATTGGTAAAGCCTGCCGCGATCTTGTCGCGCCAGCCCTGGTTCATCCAGACTTTCGAGGTCGCATCCTGAAACTGTTTAAAGCCAGCAGAGGCCGAGCCCATATAGGTCGGTGCGCCGAAAATGATGCCGTCAGCGGCGGCAAGTGTGTCCCATGGGCCTTCGTCTGCAGACGCAAGATTGTCGGCTTTCAACACGTCAACGGTGACGCCCTCAACCGAGCCTGCGCCCTTCGCGACATGGTCTGCGACCTTGGCGGTGTGGCCATAGCCGGAATGATATACGACGGCGAGTTTGGTCATGTGTTGCTCCATTATTTGTCTCGTCTTTTCAACGGAGAGGTGGAGCGGCCCGTTCCGGAAGTAAGTCCCCGGAACGGGCATAAGTCTTATGAATGAGGCGCAGGCCTAGAAGTGAAGCACCTTGGCGTAGCGGACATGCGGCAGGGCATCGAGCCTGGCGGTCATTTCCGCCGGTGGCTCGCTGTCGATGCCGATCAGGGCGATCGCTTCGCCGCCTGCGTCCTGGTGGCCGAGATGGAAGGTCGCGATGTTTACGCCGGCCTCGCCGAGCATGGCTCCAAGCGCACCGATGAAGCCCGGCTTGTCGATATTATTGACGTAGAGCGCCACAGGCGAGAAATCGCCTTCGAGCGGCATGCCTTTCACTTCGACGACGCGCGGGCGCCCAGCGGAGACGGTTCCGGCGAGCGATCTCCAGCCTGACTCGTCGGAATTGGCCGTCTTCGGCACTTTCACCTTGATCCGCATCAGGCTGTCATAGACCGGGCTGTCCTCCGTTATGGTTTCCGACAGCTTGACGCCTGCATCGGCCAGGATTGCAGGCGCAGACACCATGTTCACATCGCCGCGTGAGGCCCGCAGCAGGCCGGCCAGCGCGGCGGCCGTGATCGGCTTGCGATTAAGCTCTGCGACCTCGCCCTCATATTCGATGACGACTTCTTCAAAGCCGTGATCAGAAACCTGACCGGCAAAGGAGCCCAGCTTCTCGGCAAGCTCGATAAAGGGTTTGAGGCGCGGGGCTTCGTCGGCGGTAACCGATGGCATGTTGAGCGCGTTGGTGACGGCGCCTGAGAGGAGATAGTCGCTCATCTGCTCGGCAACCTGTAGCGCGACATTCTCCTGAGCTTCGACGGTGGAGGCCCCGAGGTGCGGCGTTGCCACGAAATTCTTCGTGCCGAACAGTGCGTGTTCCTTGGCGGGTTCTTCGGCGAAGACGTCGAAGGCGGCAGCATAGATGTGACCACTTTCCAGAAGGTCTTTGGTCGCCTCTTCATCGACAAGGCCGCCGCGGGCGCAATTGACGAGGATGAGACCCGGCTTGGTCTTTTCCAGCGCTTCGCGCGACAGGATATTTCGGGTCTGGTCCGTCAGCGGCGTGTGCAGCGTGATGACGTCTGCGCGGGCGAGAAGCGTGTCGAGATCGACTTTCTCGACGCCGATCTCGACGGCTCGTTCTTCGGTCAGGAAGGGGTCATAGGCGACCACTTTCATGAGCAGTCCCTTGGCGCGCTCAGCGACGCGGGAGCCGATATTGCCGGACCCGATCAGGCCGAGCGTCTTGTAGGAGAGCTCGACGCCAACGAAGCTCTTCTTCGGCCATTTGCCGGCCTGCGTGCCCGCATCGGCCGCCGGGATCTGGCGGGCGGCTGAGAACATCATGGCGATGGCGTGCTCGGCGGTCGTAACCGCGTTGCCGAACGGCGTGTTCATCACGACGACGCCTTTGGCGGTCGCGGCCTTGATGTCGATATTGTCGACACCGATACCGGCGCGGCCGATGACTTTGAGGTTTTTCGCGGCGGCGATGACGTCTGCATCCGGCTTACAGGCCGAGCGAACGGCGAGGCCGTCATACTGGTCGATGATCGCGATCAGCTCGTCTTTCGACAGGCCGACCTTGATGTCGGTTTCGATGCCGCGATTCTTGAAGATATCGACGGCGGCGGGGCTGAGATCGTCAGCGATGAGAACTTTGGTCATGGGTGTTCCTGGGTTTTCGCCCGATCATCCCCGCGAAGGCGGGGATCTCGGGAAATAGAGGGAAAGGCTTGGGGCACGAGATCCCCGCCTCAGCGGGGATGATCGGCATAGAGGTCTGATCAGGCGTCCTGAAGCTCTGCGGCCTGTGCGGCAAACACCCAGTCGAGCCAAGCCGTCAATGTCTTGACGTCTGAGGGCTCGACCGTCCCGCCGCACCAGATGCGCAGGCCCGGAGGGGCCTTGGCATAACCAGCCGCATCATAGCAGGCGTTTCCGGCTTCGAGCCGCTTCATCATGGATTTGACGAAGGCGCGCTGGCCCGCCTCGTCGAGGCCTGCAAAGCGCGGATCGATGATCTTGAAGGTGACGCCAGTATTGGAGCGCAGATCTGCGTCAGCGCAGAGGAACTCGACCCAGTCGGTCTTCGCAACCCAATCGGTCAGGATGCCGAGGCTTTCGTCGGAGCGCGCCTTGAGCGCTTTCCAGCCGCCGAGGCTCTCGCACCAGTCGAGGGCCTTCAAATAGTCCTCAGTACACAAGAGGGAGGGCGTATTGATGGTCGAGCCTTCAAACAGATCCTCATTGAGCTTGCCGCCCTTGGTCATGCGGAAGATTTTCGGCAGCGCACGGTCGGGCGTATAGCTCTCAAGCCGCTTCACGGCATTGGGCGACAGGATCAGCATGCCATGGGCCGCTTCGCCGCCGAGCACCTTCTGCCAGCTATAGGTAATCACATCGAGCTTTTCCCACTCGATATCCTGCGCGAAGGCGGCAGAGGTCGCGTCGCAGATCACGATCCGGTCCGGGTTTGGCTTGATCCAGTCGGCGCCCGGCACGCGCACGCCTGAGGTCGTGCCATTCCAGGTGAAGATGATATCGGCATCATCGCGCGCCTTTTTGAACGGCGGCAGCTCACCATACTCACCGACATAGGTGTTGCAGTCATCGAGCTTCAGCTGCTTGGTCGCGTCGGTCACCCAGTCCTGGCCGAAGCTCTCCCAAGCGAACACGTCGACAGGCTTCGCGCCGAGCATGGACCACATGCACATCTCAACGGCGCCTGTATCGGAGGCGGGCACAATCGCGACACGGTAGCCCTCAGGCAGCCCAAGAATGGTCTTGGTGCGCTCGATCGCTTCTTTCAGCTTCTTTTTGGCATCAGCTGACCGGTGCGACCGGCCAAGCGCTGCAGAGCTGAGTTCATCGAGGGAAAATCCGGGGCGCTTTGCGGTGGGTCCGGAAGAAAAATGCGGGCATGCAGGGCGCACGTCCGGCTTAGCGGGAATCGTCATCTGTTTTACTCCTATCCTTACAGATAGGCTGGCCCTCGTTGGGGAAGGCTGGCCCGCGGCCTCTATGACAGATAATTGCCGCCGCTGATAGGGGCTTGTTTGTGACAATCGCGTGAGAGCGGGGGGTTGCCCGCCTGAGTGAAGAATGCAAATCGCTTCACTCAGCCCTGTAAGGAGCGTTCCACCGACATGACGACTTCGCGATCACCCGCTGACTGGGGCCTGTTTCTCCTCCTGTCGGCCTGCTGGGCGTGTGCCTTTGCAATGACGAAGATCGCGGTGGGCGACCTTCCGGCCAGCGTGATCATTCCGGGGCGCCTCATCTCAGGCGCGGCGATCCTGTGGGCGGTCATGCTTGTGCGGGGCGAGCGTCTGCCGCCTTTCTCTGACCGCGCCTCCTGGCTTGCCATGATCGGGATCGGCACGATCGGGACAGCGGCGCCCTTCTACCTGATTACGGTCGGCCAGAAGACAATCGATTCCTCGCTCGCGGCCCTGCTGATCTCGGCAGCGCCGCTCTTCACGGCCGGCATGGCGCACCTGAAATTCCACGACGAACAACTCACAGGGTTCAAGGTGTTGGGCCTGCTTGTGGGCTTTGCAGGGGTGGCGGTGCTGCTCGGGCCAGATGCTGTGGAGGGGCTCGGCAATGCCGATTTCGTGGCTCAGCTGCTCGTGGTCGGCGGGGCGTTCTGCTACGCTGTCAACAGCATCATCGCGCGTCAGGCCCCGCGCATGGCCGCAACGGTTCTGCCTGTCGGTTTCCTGACGGTCGCCTCGATCACGTCGCTGCCGATGCTGTTTTGGACCGACTGGACTGAGGTCAATGTGACGGCAGCCGGCGTCTGGTCCGTTCTTGGGCTGGGCGCAATTTCGACAGGTCTTGCGGGGATCATTCTGATGTATCTTGTCGCGCGGACGAGTGCGACCTTCATCGCCCTGACGGGCTATGTCATCCCGATCCTGTCGGCTGTGCTCGGCTATTTTCTTTTCCGGGAGACCCAAAGCTGGAATGCGCTCCTCGCCTTCATCCTGATCCTCTCGGGCGTATGGTTCTCTCAAAGGCGGATGCGGCGGAGAACGCCGTCCAGCTAAGCTTTGCGCGTGGCTGCGGCTGGGTTAGTGTCTCCAATCGAACCGGCATGAAGACCGGACGGGAGGACAGGAATGACAACGCCCATCGAGGTAAAACCCATATCGGGCGCGCTTGGCGCCGAAATTTCAGGCGTAAATCTCGCCGATGATCTCTCCAATGAGGCGTTTGACAGCGTCCATCAGGCTTTTCTCGACCATCATGTCATCTTCTTTCGCGAGCAGCAAAATCTGACACCTGAAAAGCACAAGGCGTTCGGCCGCCGCTTCGGCACGCTGAATGTCCACCCCTATGTGAAGGGTATGAAGGACCATCCTGAGATCATGGAGATCATCAAGGAGCCGGACGAAAAGACCAATTTTGGCGGCGGCTGGCACACTGACATGTCGTTCCTCGAAGAGCCGGCCTTGGGATCGATCCTGCACGCACTGGAAGTCCCGCCCTATGGCGGCGACACGCTCTGGGCCAATCAGCATATGGCCTATGAGACGCTGTCTGACGGGCTGAAAGAGACGCTGGGCGGGCTGACCGCCATCCACTCAGCCAAGGGCGAATATGGGCCGAAGGGCCAGTCGGCGCTGGGGCGAAAGAGTATGGAGACCACCGCTGCGCCCGATGCGCCGGAGTTCGAGCATCCCGTTGTGCGCACGCACCCTGAGACAGGCCGGAAGGCGCTCTATGTGAACCCGGCTTTCACCATGCGCTTCCAGGGCTGGACCCGGCGCGAAAGCCGGCCGCTGCTCAATTACCTGTTCGAGCATTGCCGGCGCGAGGAGTTTACCTGCCGGTTCCGATGGGAAGCGGGCTCGGTGGCTTTCTGGGACAATCGCTCGACCTGGCACTTTGCGCTGAATGACTATCAGGGCCATCGCCGCCATATGCGGCGGGTAACCGTCGACGGAGACCGGCCTTTCTAAACCTTGCTGGCGAGCCTCGCCGCGTGAAACCCGATAAGCCATAGAACGAGCGCGACGGCGGCAGACCGTTCGACCAGTCCGATGATCTCGTTCGATACGCCGAAGGTGGCGGCCCCCGCTGCGAGGAACATGATTGCAGCCAGCGCGGTGCCCCATCTGAACACCCAGTGGGCTTCGCTTCGGGTCCAGCTGAGAAGGGCCATCGCCGCCGATATGGCCAACCCGATGGCGCCCACGACCCAGTAGTGAAGGAGCGGCCCGGCGGGCGACGACTTCGAATAGGCTTCGTAAAGCGAGATCAGCACGATGAGCGGACCTGCCAGGCCGAGAAGGCTTGCTGATGTGATGGTGGGCCAGCCATCGTCGCCGGTTCGCCAGACGACCAGCCCGGTCAGCGCGATCCCGAGTGCAACCAGGATGAGCCCTATATCCTGCGCTATATCGAAATCGCCGGCAGCGAGATCGCTGATTGTCGAAGTGAGCAGGCTCTGGCGGTTCATCATGGTCGCCATTGTGAGGTCGATCGCGACTGCGACCAGGCAAGATGCGATGACATAATAATGGATGTAACGCGATTTCAGGAGCATGAACCTCGGGCCTTCCGTGAACCAACGCACAGAGCCAGAGACCGTTGCTCAATGTCGACAAAGGGTGGGTCCTAAAGAGAGAAACTGCCTTCGATGACCGTCACGGCATGGCCGCGTAGCTTGACCCGGTCGCCGACCAGTTCGACGCCGATCTTGGCGCCGCGGCCAGGATAAGCCTGATAGCACTCGAAGGCGCGGTTGAGGCGCGGGCCCATGATGGCGGCGACCATGCAGTGCCAGCTGCCGGTGGCCGGGTCTTCGGG
>NZ_JBARZC010000573.1:0-1573 GCF_049649345.1 Henriciella sp.
AGCAGAACGTGGCCGTCCTGGTTTTCGACAATCGCGCGCACGCCGAGTGTCATCGGCCGGCTGAACCGGAACCAGGACTGGAAGATACGCGTACGGATATTAGCCATAACTGGTTTCCGGTGAAAACTGGCCTCGCCAAACTGCGAAACACAGTCTATCAAGCCCCGCAATAGCGGGAACCAGAGGACATCTCATGTTTGCACTCATTGCCATTGGCGTCACGGTCGCAGTGTTCGGCCTTCTCAATCTCATCGATTATCGCCGCCTGGACTAGCGAACCTGGTTGAGCATTGCCTGATCTGTCTCTTCTGACAGCCTTAATTGGCGGCCTCGTAATTCTGGCCCTCGCGGGCGACTTTCTCGTCAATGGCGCCATGGATGCAGCCCGGCGGCTCGGCATTTCGCCGCTGATCGCCGGCATCCTGATCGTCGGGTTCGGCACCTCCGCGCCTGAAATGGTCGTCTCCTTTGACGCGGCCAGCAGCGGTCAGCCCGGCCTGGCGCTCGGTAATATCGTCGGCTCCAATATAGCCAATATCTGGCTGGTGCTTGCCGCCCCCGCCCTTCTCCTGCCGCTGGCGGCCAGGCAGTTCGGCCTCAGGCGCTCCTACTGGTTCATGCTGGGCGTGACAGCCGTGTGGATTGCGTGGACCTTCTTTTATCCGGTCACGCCCATCTTCGGCTTCATCCTTCTGGGCTTTCTCGGCCTTTATTCCTTCCTCATGCTGTACTGGACGTCGAGCGCGCTCAGAAAAGGCGTCGATGTCGGCCTTGAAGAAGGCGATGAACTCAAGACGTTCACCATGGTGGCGAGCCTGCTTGTCGGCATTGTCGGCCTGCCAATCGGCGCGCATCTTATCGTCGAAGGCGGCACCGGCATCGCGCGCGCCTATGACGTGCCCGAAGAAATTATCGGCCTGTCGCTGCTGGCCATCGGCACATCGCTGCCAGAACTTGGCGCCGGCCTCGCAGCCGCTTTCCGCAAGCGCGGGGACGTGATTATCGGCAATGTGATCGGCTCGAACATCTTCAATATCCTTGGCGCAGGCGCCATCATCTCCCTGTTCGGCCCGACCAATCTCGCCCCGACCTTCAGCCAGTACGATCACTGGGCGATGGGGGCCGCGGCGGTCATGCTCGGCCTGTTCATCCTGCCTCGCACAAAAATCACCCGTCTCGCTGGCCTTGCCATGATCCTCATCTATTGCATCTATCTTTATGGACTTGTGAATGGATGGAATCTGACAGGCGCAGTGGACGGTCTTCTTGGCAGCTAGAACACTTACGGAAAAACGCGCGCTGATAACCGGCGCAGGCAAACGCATCGGGCAGGCCCTCGCCGAAGCGCTGGGCGAAGATGGGTGGGCTGTGGCGGTCCATTACCGCTCCTCGGCCAAGGGCGCCGAAGAGACCGCCAAGGCAATCGAAGAGGCCGGCGGCACCGGCGTGATTGTCCAGGGTGACCTCACTGAGGAGAAGGACATCCGCCAGCTGGTGCCGACGGCAGCAGAAAAGCTGGGCGGGCCGCTGACCCTGCTGGTCAATTCGGCCTCGACCTTCGAGCCCGATACAG
>NZ_JBARZC010000574.1:0-7962 GCF_049649345.1 Henriciella sp.
ACTGTAGTGTGGACACAGTCGGGCAAACGCTTGGCGACGCGCGCATGAGCCTTGTTGTCGACGAGTTTTTCCTCGCCGGCGCTTGCGACAAAGACGGGGCACTCGACCTGTCCGAGAAGGGCCGGCCTTGTCGTTTGCTTCAGGATATCGAGAGAGGCGCCAAGCCAGCCCCATGTAACCGGGCCGAGCTCGAGCTCCGGCGCGGTATCGATCAGGTCGCGCTGCAACTGCCACCTGTTTCGATCGTGCGTGACGATATTCGTCTCAAAGGTTTCGGCCGGGCCGGGCTGGCGCGCATAATCGCCGGAGCGGCCCATAACGCGCATCGCCCAGATCAGATAGCGCGCGGCAAAGTTCAGCGGCAGCCCCCACATCGGCGCCGAAAACGCCGCGGCCTCGACCTTGACGAGCTTCTGCGTGATCGCAGCAAGCGCAATAGCCCCGCCCATCGAGTGCGCGAGGCAGATATAGGGCCGGGGCAGGTCGTCAGCGAGGGCGTCGAGGCCGTTTCTGAGGGCGCCCATAAAGGTCTCGAAGCGGTCGATATGGCCCTTGGCGGGATCGTCGAGCAGGCGCTCCGACAGGCCCTGTCCGGGCCAGTCGAGGATAAGGACCGCGAAACCGCGCGCCTGGAGATCCCTTGCAACCTCGAAATACTTCTCGATGAACTCGGTCCGGCCTGGGCAGACAATGGCTGTGCCGCGCGGGGTCTTGCGGGTCGAGGGCGCTGCGCAGGCTCTAAGCCGGCGTCCTGCTATGCCTTCGAACCAGACAATCCGCGCCCCCTCGGGGGCTGGATTGCCTTCAATCTCGACAAAGGCGTCCTCGCGGATCACGTCGCCATCGCTCATATCTTTCCCTATCAGACAAAAAGGACGCTGGCAGCCTCAGCCGCTCAGCGCCCTTTATAATCCTGGTCTGATGTTCAGGTGACGATCAGGAGAGCTTCTTCATCAGGCTTTGAAGCTGCATTGCGACGGACATGTCGCCGAGCACTTTCAGCTTGCCCTGCATGAATGCCATGGTCGGATCCATCTGGCCGGCCGCAAGCTTCTGGAAGTCTTCCCAGTCCACTTTCACCGTCGCGTCTGCCTCACCATCGGAATTGTCTGCCGTGCCGTTCGCGCCGTCGATGAACAGCTTGCCGTCGTCGCCAAAGTCGAATTTGACCTTTTTCTTGAAATCGCCGCCTTCAGATACGGCCGCATTCGCTCTTTCTGTGAGTGTTGCGAGATCCATGAACGCCTCCTCGTGTTGGAACCAAGGCGATAAAGCAGGCGGCGATAGGGTAAGGCAAGGCCCAAAGGAGTAAAATTGACGCTTATGTCACTGTAACCATACTGATCTTCGCCGATTGTGATCTTCCCGCACCGGTTTCGCAGCTTGGGCTATTCCTGTTATGAGCTCAATTTCCGCCGCTTCCCCTTCCGTCAATTTCTTATTGTTCTTGACGGACCCGTCATCAAACGTGGATTGATCGTGCCATGTCTTGGGAAAAATCGATTGAAGACCTTCGCCGCCGGGAACGGATGGCCGAGAAGATGGGCGGCGAGGAGCCGGTCTCGCGCCAGCGCGGGCGGGGCAAGCTGACGGTTCGCGAGCGCGTTTCGTTTCTGGTCGATCCGGGCAGCTTCCATGAGATCGGCAAGATCGCCGGCGTTGCGACCTATGATGAGGATGAGCAGCTCGACAGCTTCATGGCGTCCAACTCCGTTGTGGGACGCGCCACGCTCGATGATCGCCCTGTCGTTGTGCTTGGCGATGATTTCACCGTGCGAGGCGGCGCAGCCGATGCCTCTATTCGGGGCAAGACCGTGGTCGCGCTGAAGCAGGCCGTCGAATATCGCATGCCGCTCGTCCAGCTGATTGATGGCACCGGCGGCGGCGGCTCGATCAAGATGTTCCTGAAAGACCCGCGCACCTACATTCCGGAAACGCCGAGCTGGGAGCTGATTGTTGCTGGCATGGGTGAGGTGCCGATGGTGTCGCTGGCGCTCGGGCCATGCGCGGGCCTTGGGGCGGGGCGCGTCGGTGCGAGCCATTATTCGGTGATGGTCAAAGAGCTGTCCCAAGTCTTCGTCGCCGGCCCGCCCGTGGCAATAGCCATTGGCGAGGATGTTTCCAAGGAAGAGCTTGGCGGCTGGGAAATCCAGGCGAAGAATGGCACGGTCGACGATGTAGTCGAGACAGAAGCCGACGCGTTCAAGGCGGCGAAGCGTTTCCTGTCCTACCTGCCCTCATCGGTGCATGAGCTGCCGCCGGTAACCGAGCCGACGGATGATCCAAATCGCAAGGACGAGAGCCTCATCTCGCTTGTGCCCGAGGATGGCAAGACGCCCTATAAACCGCAGAAAATCATCGAAGGCACCGTCGACAAGGGCAGCTTCTTCGAGATCGGTAGCCAGTGGGGGCGCGGCATTATCTGCGGTCTCGCCCGGATCGATGGCCACCCGGTCGGCATCATGGCGGGCAATCCATTCTTCCTTGACGGTGCCTGGACCGCCGAAGTGTGCGACAAGGTCACCCGCCATATGGACCTCTGCTCGACCTTCCATCTGCCGGTCGTCCACTTTGTTGATTGCGCGGGCTTCGCTGTCGGCGTGAAGCATGAGACGGCGGGCGTCACCCGCAAGGGCGTACGCGCCATGGCGGCGGTGTATCAGGCAACGGTGCCGGTCTGTGCCGTGGTCATCCGCAAGGCGTTCGGGCTGGCAGGGTCCGCCATGATGAACCCGACCAAAGCCAAATGGCGCTATTGCTGGCCGTCAGGAAACTGGGGCTCGCTGCCCATGGCGGGCGGGATCGAGGCCGCGTTTCGCAAGGAGCTCGCCGAGACCGACGACAGAGAGGCGCTTCTCAAGTCTCTCTACAAGAAGTTCGAAGCGATGGAGGACCCGTTCCGCACCGCTGAAGCGTTCTTCGCTGAGGAGATCATCGATCCGCGGGAGACGAGGCCCTTGCTCGTGGACTTTGTCCACCATGCCCGGCGCAGGCTTGAGCCCGGCACCACACATTTCGGGCCGAGGCCGTGAATTCGCCCAATTTCCGCCGTGAACATCCGCTCACATATCGGTTCAACTCGTCCGATGGAGGGGACGCAAAATGAAACAGACCATTGTACCCGCGCTTGCTGCTTTGGGATTTCTCGCCGCGTGCGGCGGGCCGGGTGGCGATTCATTGGAAGCGGACCGCTCAGCCATGCCGCCACCGCCTCCGCCGCCCGTATCGATGGAAGCGAGTGTCGGCGGCGTCTCAAAAATGGCCACCGATCAGGCCTATTCAGAGCCTGCGCCAGACGGCGAGCGCCCTGATGTCGAGCCGGGCGCCGAGCAGTATATCGCCTACAGTCACTCGCTCGGTTTGCGTCTGCCTGAAGGCGGTGTGGATGCGATGATGCAGTCTCACATCGAAGCGTGCCGAGAGGCGGGCACGAACACGTGTATCGTGGTCAACTCCAACACCTACAACTACGATGAAGACCGGGTGAACGGGAACCTCTCTATCAAGGCAAAGCCTGACTGGATCGAGGTGTTTCTGGGCGCCGTCGACGAGGCCACTGAAGCGGCGGGCGGGGACATTACGTCGCGATCAACCAGCGCCGTTGACCTCACCCGGACGATCATCGACACGGGGAGCCGTCTCGACGCGCAGAAGACGCTTCAAAGGCGGCTGGAAGGCTTGCTGGAGCGGCGCGATGGGACGCTCGGCGATCTGTTGCAGATCGAGCGGGAACTGGCCCGCGTAACCGGCGAGATCGAATCGATCGAGGCACAGCTGAAAGCCTTGCGCCTGCGCGTCGCCATGTCGGAGCTGAGCATCTCTTACGAGACCAAGATCGCGCCGTTCTCGGCGTCTCGTTCAAACCCGTTGGGTGAGGCATTCGGTGACTTTTTCTATAACCTCTCAGCTGCAATCGGCGCGGTAATTACGGCTTTCGCCGTGGGCCTCCCCTGGCTCCTGCTTTTGAGTGTTTTCCTCTGGATCTGGCTGAAGCTGATCTGGCCCCGGATGCGCGGGGTCCGGAAGCCGAAGAAGACGGCTGCTGACGAGTCGAAAGTGGCTTAGACGCCTTGATCAGGCTGGCGCGCTCTTCACTTGTGAGGGCGCGCCATTTGCCTTCCGGAAGGTCGCCGATATCGAGCGTTCCGATGCGGGTCCGGTAGAGATCCACAACCAGCAGCCCGACCAGTTCGCACATACGCCGTATCTGCCGGTTGCGTCCTTCGCGCAGCACAAAGCGCAGGCGGCCGGGGCTGATCTGGTCGATCTTGGCGGCCTTGAGGCGGCGTCCGTCGAGCGAGAGACCATGGCGCAATTTCGCGATGGCTTGCGGTGTGACCTGGCCTTTGACGGTGACGAGATACTCCTTCTCAAGATCCGAAGCTGGGCCGATAATCGCCTTGGCGAGGACGCCGTCTTCGGAGAGCAGCAGGAGGCCGCGCGAGTCCATATCGAGCCGTCCGAGCGGCGCAAAATTCGTGTTTCGGCCCGGCAGCTTGGGGGCGCTTCCGACAAGATTATCCTTTGTTGCCAGACGGATAGCCGGGGTCTGCTCAGGCTCTGGCTGGGCCGAAACATAGCCGACCGGCTTGTGTAGAACCACGGTGAGCTGGTCATCGAGCTTCCGGCCGGCCTTGCCGGCGAGCTCCATTGTCTGGCCTGGTTCAATCTTGTGGCCGGGTTCCGAGACGGTTTCGCCGTCGACCATAACTGCGCCTTCTGCAATCAGCGCTTCAGCTTCACGCCGCGAGCAGAGGCCGAGCTGGGCCATCCATTTGTTGAGGCGGACAGGTGCATCGCCCTGATAGGTGTGGCGCGTCATCGGGCCTGACTAGCAGGCCAGGCCGCCTCTGGCGACCCGCCTTCATTCAGCTGGGTTTCCCTACTCCTCGGGCGGGACGAGCGCCCCCTCGCCGGGCCAGTCGGTATCGCCGGTGCGGGTGACCCGCAGGCGGACGGTCTCGACAGGCTCGCCTTCGAGCGGATGGTAATGGCCGACCTCTGTCCAGACATCGCCTTCAAGCGTCGCCGTGTAGACGACCTTCGCCTCGTTCGGCAGTGGGATCGTCCATTCAAAGCCGGTTTCGGTCGGCACGAGATCGAAATTGCCGGAGCGGCCATCGACATAGCTTTGCATCTTGCAGGCCTCTGGCGTCTTGCAATGGACGACGGCGAAGGCGTTGAAGGCGAGCGTGCCGTCATCGCTGTAGCCGCGCCCTTCGATAACAGCGATGTCACCGCTCAGCATCGGGCCGACGCGCTCGGTCTGGACAATGTCATAGGTGTCGCCGGACATGCTTCGGCCATGCGCTTCGCCGACCCAGGTTCCGAAGAAGGGCTCAAGCGGATGGGGCGGCTTTTCCCCCTCCGCGGCGGCGCTGGCCGCGAGAAGGAGGGCGATTGTGCTGGCGGTGACAAGGCGGTGGGGCATGAGAGTTCGTCTTTCTGATAAGAGTACTTTGAAAAACAAAGTAACAAAAAATGAAGCCTGGTCAAGTCGGGGAGGAAGGGGGCTGGAACGCGTAGAAGGAGGAAGGGCAAGTAAGAAGGAGGAAGGGCAAGTAAGGAGGAGGGGCAAGTAAGGAGGAGGGGAAGGAGGAAGCAGGTGGCGAGGGAAGAGGGCTGGACCGTGAAGAAGGGAGGCCGGTCGGAAGGTCGATCCCGGCATAGGTAATTGGAAGGCAAGGGCGTTGTCCGGCGAGTCTGGTTGCAAGTGATAGTGGCGTGAATGATGGGCGCCCTCCGCCCCCGTAACCCCTTTCAAATTCGGCCGCCCCTTCAGTTATGCAAATACGCATGCGAGGCGGCTGGAGAAACGCGTTGAAGCGGTCTCGCAAACACCCCATTTCGCAGGTGCAGCATATTTTGCGCGAGGTACCGAAATGACCTTCGAACTCAGAACCCATACCGCCGCTGGCGACCCGATCCTCCTGCGCCCGCTCGAGGAGAGAGATGCGGCTGCACTCGAAGCTGCGATTGCGCGTTTCTCCAACCGTTCGCGCTATATGCGCTTCTTCAATGGCGCGCCGAGCCTGCCTCCGGCCATCATGCGCAAGCTGACCGAAGTTGATGGTATCCTACACCTGGCCTGGGTGGCCGTGGATGAAACCACCGGGGAGATCATTGGCGCGGTGCATGCGATGCGCGAGGACGCGGCCGATGAGAGCGGCGAGCTTGCCATGGGCCTTGTCGATGAGTGGCAGGGCAAGGGCATTGCGCGGCTGCTGATCGCGCTGCTCGCCGCCGCCGCGCGCGCCAAGGGCATGACCGGCTTTGATGCCGATGTGCTGTGGGAGAACCGGAAAGGCCGCGCGCTCGTTGCCGCGCTTGAGGCTGAAGCGACCGGCTCGGACAGTGGCGTCGTGCACTACCGCATCGATATCGCCCATGTGCTCGACCTGTTTGGGGAGCGCGTCCAGGACGCCGCGCTGCAATCAATCATGCCGGCGATTGAGGCGGGCGCCGTCGAGGCGGCTGCTTGAGGCAGGAGCGTCCGGGTGGGCTAGCCCAGCCCCCGGACGAAGAACTGCACGGCGTAGCCTGGCCTGTAGCGTTGGCCGCCGACCGGCCAGAAGCCGAGCCGTTCATGGAAGCGGCGTGAGCCCGGATTGGGCGGGTCGGAATTGATCTCGCAGCTGACCATGCAGCGATGGGCGAACTGGTCAAACACGCAACTGTAAAGCTGTACGCCAAGCCCCTGGTTTCGCGCGTTTTTACCGATGGCAATCCGGTCCACATAGATCATGTCCGGCGTGTTGCCCTCAGCCATCCAGCGTTCGAGCCAGCGCAGATTGTCGCTCGGATAGGCCATCTCGCCTGGCTCGACGAGGTTGATAAAGCCGAGCGGCCTGTCGGCATGATCTGCGGCGACGAGGCAGGTCCCCATGTCGATCAGCGCCTCAAGGCTCTCCTCTTCCTCGGCGCTGACATTCGGCACGCACTGGCCGTTGATCGCGGTAAGGGCGGGCAGGTCTGACGGGCGGTATGGGCGGATCGGCATGCGTCGTCGTGGCGGCCATTCCTGGCGGGGTCAATAGCGTCCCGGATAGAGCTTGTTCCACTCGCGCCGCTTGCGGCAGTCATATGCCGTGTGCGTGCGCCCACCATTTCCGACGACCCGGGTCTTGTCGCAGACCATCTCTTCCGGGTCAGCTCCCCGAGCCGGAGGATTGCGCGGCCCTACGCCGCGCGCCATCTGTTTGGTCAGTTTGTCAGACTGGGCGCAGCTATCGCCGATTCTCTTGCTGCAGGCGCGTGCCATCAGGGGCTGAGCCTGAAAGATATCCCATTCGACGCCATCGCCATTCATCAGCATCGTGGCGGCCCAATAGCATGACTCCGCGTCCCCATAGTCACAGCCGACCCGGAAGCCGTCATAGGCGCGTGGGCGGTCCGTTGGCGTGTTGATGCCGCTATACAAGATCTGGCCCGCGACGAGGCAGTATTCCGGCAATCTGCCGTTGACGCAAATCCACTCAGCGACACCATAGGCGTTAGGGTCTGTATCCCTGATGCGATCAAAGTAATCCACGCACGCCTGGATGTCGTTCGCCAGGCACCTGTCGCTCAGTATTTCGAGTTCGGATTTTGATGGCTGGACAGTGGACGCTGGCGGTGCCGAAGCCGTGCTCGCCGATGCAGGAGGCCCGGCCTCCGCAATGCGCTTCTCCGCAGCTTCGGCGCGGTCTTTGGCATCGTAATAGTTCTGCGCGGCCGATTTGCGATACAATTCGAGCGCTTTTTCATCTGACGCTGTCACGCCGTAGCCATTCACATACATGACAGCGAGAGTGTATTGACCTGCAGCAGAGCCTGCGTCGGCCGCTTTCGTGAGCCATTCCAGCGCTTCGCTGTACGATGTCTGTCCGGTCATTCCATTCATATTGACGATGCCATAATTGGCCATGCCGTTTGTATTGCCGAGTTCCGCGGATTTCTTGTACCAGGCAAACTCTTCGGTCT
>NZ_JBARZC010000575.1:0-2308 GCF_049649345.1 Henriciella sp.
CCTCTATACCGAGGGTGGCCGCCTCGTGCCGCCCGATGCGCCCGACATGGTCGGCGAAGAAGCGATCACCGCCTACTGGACCGGCGCACTCGGCGTGATCGAGACGGTGGACCTTGTCACCGACGAGGCGATCCCGGTCGGCGAAGGCTATATCACCGAGCGCGCCCACGTCACCCTGTACGGCGCGGACGGCGAAGCGATGGGCGGCGGCAAGGCCGTGCTGCTCTGGGCGCTGGAAGACGGCGAGTGGAAAATGCACTGGGACGCCTGGAATAACGGGCCGGTTGAGTAGCTCATTCTCCCTTCTCCTTGGGGAGAAGGCAGACATTTCTAGTAATGCGGCGGGGGCCTGTCGACGGGCGCGTCTTCGCAGGCTGACTGTTCGGCGGCGGCCACCCGCTTGCTCAGCGTCCACACATAAATCTCGGCGCCCGGCGCCATGAATTCCGCGCTCTTGGCCGATCTGGTCAGTGCTCTGAATTGCGCGTATTTTCCCTTGGGTACATCA
This sequence comes from Henriciella sp., assembly GCF_049649345.1. GTDB lineage: Bacteria > Pseudomonadota > Alphaproteobacteria > Caulobacterales > Hyphomonadaceae > Henriciella. The sequence goes on from NZ_JBARZC010000575.1 coordinate 509, forward strand.
ACCCATCAGGCACGACCACGCGTGAACTGGCAGGCTTTCGTCGACGAACGCATGTCGCGGAGATCTCATTTAACGCGTCCTCGGCCAGATCGCGGGCTTTGGCTGAGGACCGCGGGACTTTGGCACTCTCTGGTCTCGGCAAGACCCAGCAATTGGTTTCCAGCGTGTCCTTGGCAAGCGCCCTCTGGCAGCCGCGATAATACTCTACGAGGTCATCGAGATCACTACACTCTTGAGACTGGATACGGACAGGCTGCTGGACGGCTCTGTTGCTGCGGCTCCATCCCGCCTCGACCGGCATGCAGGATTTCTGCGCCGAATCCCAGCGTCCGCCAGCATCGAGGCAGGCCTCGATGGGGTCGTTCCCAATCCGGGCCGCGCCCCAGACGCCCGCGCCGATGAGGAAGGCAGCGCCCAGACCGAGCGAAAGGAGCCTAGTCGGTGTCCACATAAAGCTTTCGCCCCATCGCCTCATACTCAGCGCTTTTCCGCGCCATCCCATTTTCCGCCTCTTTCGCGTGGCGTTCAAGGTCGGCTTTCCGATTGCCCGTCATACCCGCCGCATAGTCCCACCCCCGCAGCGGCGCCGCGGCGGCTTACGCCATGTCGATCAGGCCGTTCTGGAAGAGGGCCTGCAGGTGGCTGATGATGGCCTGCGGAGGTTCGCGTCCGGCCTCCTGTCCCCAGGCGAGGACCTCCGGCACTGAAAAATCCCCCTGATGATCGGCGATCTTTTTCAGGACCGGGGCGAATTCTCCCGGCATGTGAAACAGGCCCCGGTCATAGGGGATCACCACTTTGCCGTTCGCCTCGACGAAGCGCAGAGGCGGGAGGGCGACGATGAAGCGGGTGTCCTTGGTGGCGCTGGGCAGGGCGCGTTTCGCCTCAGGCGTCCAGCCGGTGAAGGGGTCGGCGACCAGGCTGTTCAGCCAGGGCAGCTTCATCTCGTCCGGCGAGGCCAGCATGCTGTCGACCAGCGCCCGCAGCTCCATGAGGCGCTCGCGGATATAGGCTTTGGAGGGATCGGTGATGTCGCCGGTGATGGGATCGAGGGCGGCAGGTGGGCCGCCGCGCCAGCTGCCGTTAGAGGCGGCGAAATCCTGCAGGACGGGCGCGAGCAGGGTGGAGAAGTTGCGCGGCGCGAAATAGAGATTGATCGCCATCGACACGCCGAGGCCCCTAGCGGCATGCCACGCGCCCGCCGGCAGGCAGAGGAGGTCGCCCGCTTGCAGATTGACCTCACGGATTTCCATGTCCGGCGGCAGCGTGCCGACATCCACATCGGCCGGCTCTGCGCGCCCGTCGCGGAAGACGGCATTATTGTCCGGCCAAGGCTTCGCCGCCTTGGTGGAATAGAACCAGCGCTTGCTCCCGGCGATCTGGATCGATGTGGCAACCCGCTTGTCGTAATGCATCGGCAGGCCGCCGCCTTCCGGAGAGATGTAGCAATTGGCGCCGACCGTGCCGGAGAAGTTCAGCTGCGAGCGCACGGCCCGTGCCCAGCGCGCCAGACCGGGGTCGGCCATGTGAATATTGGTGATGCAGACCGTCGCGCCCTTGTTGAGAAGGTCTCCGGTCTCGTCGATGCTGCACGGGAAAAGCGCTTGCGAACTGCCATCGCGCTCCCCGCCGGCATAGGACGCCATCAGGTTGAAGCGCTGGTCCGTGACCGACCGCCCGCGCGCCAGAGCGAGGCGGAGCTTCTCCCAGCTGAAGACATGGGCGAACTTGCCGGGATGGCCTTCGACGTGGAGCGAGGTGCGCGCGAAATACTGGTCCACGAAGGCTTCGGGCGTGACC
>NZ_JBARZC010000576.1:0-3019 GCF_049649345.1 Henriciella sp.
GAAGGACACCGACAAGACCTGCAACCGCCAGGAAGAATTCCGGGCCAATCGCCGTAATCATCGCCTCGAATTCAAACATGGGCGACTAACCTCCGGTGATCATCTGAAGCGCGCGCAGCGTCGACTCGCGCGTAACCGTGAAAATGATGTTTGGCGCGATACCTAGAAGGATCGTACCAATGATGAGGGGAGCCAGACAGATCAGCTCCTTGATGCTGATATCCTGTATCGCCTCGAGTGCGGGGTTGGTGATCTTCCCGAATACGGTGCGCCGATAAAGCGTCAGCATGTAAACGGCCGAGAAGATCACACCCAGCGCAGCGCCTGCCGCTGCCCATGTGGACGCCTGGAACGCACCGGCCATGGTCAGGATTTCGCCGACAAAGCCGCTGGTGCCGGGCAAGCCGACATTGGCCATGGAGAACAGCATGAAGATCGCCGCATAGACCGGCATCTTGTGAACCAAGCCGCCATAGGCAGCGATTTCGCGCGTGTGCATCCGGTCATAAACAACACCGACGATCAGGAAGAGTGCGCCTGAGATCAGACCGTGAGAGATCATCTGGAAGATCGCGCCCTGTAGACCAACCTCGGTGAACGAGAAGATGCCCAGCGTCACGAAGCCCATATGCGCGACCGACGAATAGGCGATGAGTTTCTTCATATCTGTCTGGCGCCAGGCGACGAGCGAGGCATAGACGATAGCCACCACCGACAAGATGAACATCATCGGCTGGAACAACTGACTCGCATCGGGGAACATTGGCAGAGAGAAACGGATGAAACCGTATCCCCCCATCTTCAGGAGGATTGCCGCCAGGATGACGGAGCCTGCCGTTGGCGCCTGAACGTGCGCATCGGGCAACCAGGTGTGGACCGGCCACATGGGCAGCTTGACCGCAAAGGACGAAAAGAAAGCGAGCCAGAGCCAGATCTGCACTTCCGGCGCGAAGGCATAGGTCTCCAGTACGGTGACATCGGACGTGCCTGCCTGCAGGTACATGAAGACGATCGCAGCCAGCATGAAGAGTGACCCGAGCAGCGTGTAGAGGAAGAATTTGAACGAGGCATAGATCCGATCGACACCGCCCCAGACACCAATGATGATGAACATCGGAATGAGACCAGCTTCGAAGAAGACGTAGAAGACAACAAGATCAAGCGCGCAGAAAACGCCGATCATGAAGGTCTCTAGGATCAGGAAGGCGATTGTGTATTCAGTCAACCGCTCTTTCACCGAGCCGAAGGACGCGATGAGGCTGATCGGTGTGAGCAGCGTCGTCAGCAAGATCAGGAGAAGCGACATCCCGTCGACGCCAAGCTTGTACTGAACGTTGGCAAACCAGCTCACCTCCTCGACCAGCTGGTAGCCGGGCGCGGACATATCAAAGCTTGCGAGCATGACAAGAGAAGCAAGGAAAGTCGCGACCGAAAAGATCAGACCCGCGACCAGCGCCTTGTTGCCGCCCGCGACATCGCTGTCCTGCCCGCCTGTCATCGCGCGCACCAGCATGATGAGCACAGCACCAGCGAGCGGCAGGAAGGTAACCGCTGTCAGAATTGGGAAGTTGCCCATTAGCCCGCGCCTCCGACGCGCCAGATGATCACCGCGCCAAAGACAAGCGCCGCGCCGATGATCACGAATGCGTAGTGATAGAGATAGCCGGTATGCATCGCCGACAGTCGGCGAGAGCCCCAGCGGACGAGAGACGTCACACCATCGGGCCCGAAGCCATCGATGATCTTCCTGTCACCCGTCTTCCAGAAGAAATTGCCGAGCATGCGGCTGCCACGGATCAGCGTGGCATTGTAGATCTCGTCGAAATACCACTTGTTCGAGAACAGGCTGTGTAGCGGTCCGCCGCTCTTGGCGATCTTCGCGCCGAAGCCCCGGTTGAACAGATAGGTGAAAGTCGCAATCAGGAAGCCTGTCACCGTCACGATCAGCGGCGCCCAGAAGACCCATTCAGGCACATTATACTTCTCTTCGAGCAGGTGGTTGTCAGGGGTCGTGTAGATCGCGCCCGCCCAGAACTGTGCTTGATCGTAGCCGACAAACGAGCCGTAGAAAATAAAGCCTGCAAAGATGGCACCGAGCGACAGAAGCCCCAGCGGGATCAGCATCACCAGCGGCGATTCATGCGGATCGCCATGATGGGCATGCGCATGGTCGTGCTCGTCATGCGCAAGGTGATCATCGGCATGACTGTCGACTTCCGGCACGTCCGGCGGGATCGAATCCTCGCGCGGGCCATGGAACGTCATGTAGATGAGCCGCCAGGAATAGAAGCTCGTCAGAAGCGCAGCCAGTATACCGAACCAGAAGGCAACGGTCGCGAAAGTGATGCCGTTCTCAGTCGCGGCAAAGGCGGTTTCCAGAATGGCGTCCTTCGAGAAGAAGCCGGCAAAGCCAAGTTGCGAATGCGGCAGGCCGAGACCGATAATGGCGATCGTCCCAATCATCATCGCTGCATAGGTCAGCGGCATGTATTTCGCGACACCGCCCATGCGGCGCATGTCCTGCTCATGGTGCATGCCGTGGATGACGGAGCCTGCCCCGAGGAAGAGCAGCGCCTTGAAGAAAGCGTGCGTGAACAGGTGGAACATTGCGGCCTGATAGGCACCGATGCCTGCGGCGAAGAACATGTAGCCAAGCTGTGAACATGTCGAATAGGCGATCACGCGCTTGATGTCGTTCTGGGCCATGCCGACCGTCGCGGCATAGAGCGCGGTTACCGCCCCGATAAATGTTACCATACCGGCTGCAACTGGCGCATATTCATAGACCGGAGAGACAAGACAGACGAGATAGACGCCTGCCGTCACCATGGTCGCGGCGTGGATGAGCGCGGAGACGGGTGTCGGGCCTTCCATCGCGTCTGGCAGCCAGACATGCAGGAAGAACTGGGCTGACTTGCCCATCGCGCCAATGAAGAGAAGGACGCCAATCACTTCTAGCGCGGGAAGGTCCCAGTTTAGGAAGGGGATGATCAGCTCTTGCACAGGCGCTGCACCGGCA
>NZ_JBARZC010000577.1:0-2486 GCF_049649345.1 Henriciella sp.
GGAAAGCGGTGTCTTCCGGCTCGCTGCCGACGCCATGTTCGCGGGCGAAATCATCGATCGGGTGGTCAGTGTCTTCCGTCTCCCCCCTGCGCCCGAGAAAAGCGCTGGCGGCCTGGACGAGTTTCTCGATTTCCGCGCTTCGCTGGGTCAGGAATTTCGCGTCCGCGAGCCCTTTTTCAAAATGCGCTCTTGCGTCTTCGCCGCGATTGTCGCCGACCAGCGCCTGGCCAAGATGAAGCCGCGCCCGCGTGCTCGACGGATCGGTCTCCAGCGCCTTTTCTAGCGCGCTGATCCGTCCTTTTATGTCGCCCTGCAAGGATTTTGCGAAAGACAGCGTCACCCAGATATCGGCGCCCGGCCAGCCAAGATCGATCGCGCGTTTGAAGGCATGCTCTGCGCCGACACCATTGCCCGCCTGCAGAGCCTGCATGCCGTCTGCTGCAAATTGGCGGGCTTGCTGTTGCTGATCATCCATCTCGCGTCATCCTTGCCTCATTCGGGGCCTTCCAGCCTGAGCCAATAGCGGCTAGGAGGCTGCATGGCCAGTACACCTGATTCCGTTGCAGACAAGCATGAACACGTCCTGATCGTCGATTTCGGATCGCAGGTCACCCAGCTCATCGCGCGGCGCCTGCGCGAGAGCGGCGTCTATTGCGAAATCCATCCGTTCAACAAGGTGGACGCCGCCTTCATCGACAGCTTCGACCCAAAGGCGATCATCCTGTCGGGCGGACCGGCAAGTGTCACATGGGACGATAGCCCGCGCGCCGATGAGGCTGTGTTTACCCGCGGCGTGCCCGTGCTCGGCATCTGCTACGGCCAGCAGGTCATGATGGAACAGCTCGGCGGCAAGGTCGAAAGCGGGACAAGCCGCGAGTTCGGGCGCGCCTTCATCGAGAAGGTGACAGACAGCGAGCTGCTCGAGGGCCTGTTTGGCGGCGAAGACCACAAGGAAGAAGTCTGGATGAGCCATGGCGATCACGTCGCCGAGCTCGCGCCGGGCTTCGGTGTGATCGCAAAATCGCCAGGCGCGCCGCTCGCCATCATCGCAGACCTTGAGCGGCGCTATTATGGCACGCAGTTCCATCCCGAAGTCGTCCATACCGTGCATGGGCGCGACATGTTGCGCAATTTTACGCACAGGATTGCAGGCCTGTCGGGCGACTGGACCATGGCCGCCTATCGCGACGAAGCGATCGAGAAGATCCGCTCGCAGGTCGGCGATGGCAAGGTGATCTGCGGGCTGTCCGGCGGGGTGGATTCGTCTGTGGCCGCTGTTCTGATCCATGAAGCGATCGGTGACCAGCTGACCTGCGTTTACGTTGACCATGGCCTGATGCGCCTCAATGAGAGCGAGGAGGTCGTCGGCCTGTTCCGCGACCATTACAATATTCCGCTGGTCCATGTGGATGCGAGCGAGACCTTCCTGGGCGAACTGGCGGGCGTCAGCGATCCTGAGAAGAAGCGCAAGACCATTGGCAAGCTGTTCATCGATGTGTTCGAGGAAGAGGCGAAGAAGATCGGCGGGGCTGATTTTCTGGCGCAAGGCACGCTCTATCCGGACGTGATCGAGAGCGTGTCGGCGATTGGCGGGCCGTCGGTCACGATCAAATCGCACCATAATGTTGGCGGTCTGCCTGAGCGGATGAACATGAAGCTTGTCGAGCCGCTGCGCGAACTGTTCAAGGACGAGGTGCGCGCGCTCGGCCGCGAGCTTGGCCTGCCGGAAGCCTTTGTCGGGCGCCATCCGTTTCCCGGGCCGGGCCTTGCGATCCGCATTCCGGGCGAGATCACCCGCGAGAAGGCCGATACGCTTCGCAAGGCCGACGCGATCTATATCGAGGAAATCAAGGCCGCCGGACTGTATGACGAGATCTGGCAGGCTTTCTCGGTTCTGCTCCCGGTCAACACAGTTGGCGTCATGGGCGATGAGCGAACCTATGAAGCGGTCCTGGCCCTGCGCGCCGTGACCTCCACAGATGGCATGACGGCAGACTATTACCCCTATGACCACGCCTTCCTCGGCCGCGTCGCGACGCGCATCATCAATGAGGTCAAAGGCGTCAACCGCGTCGTCTACGACATCACCTCAAAACCCCCCGGCACGATCGAGTGGGAGTGATGCCTGCCGTCCGGCGCGTATGAAACGCCGCTGGTGCTGACAATTATGTGAAAATCAAACTGTCGCAGGGCACTGGAATTTAAGGGGTTCAGGCGTACATGCGGTGCATGAGACAGGCTCCCTTTTGCGCAGCGGCCCTTGCAGGTCTGTTGACCCTGGCAGGCTGCGCGACGGCGCCTGAGCCGCCGGCCATGTCCGGCGTGGCGGTTGGAGCGCACTTCCTGGCGCCCGGGCTTGAGGCCGTCTTCGATGACAGCTGGTGGGACCAGTTTGACGATCCGGCGCTGAGCGCGCTGATCGGCCAGGCGCTGGCCGCGAACAAATCCCTCGACGTCGCTTCGGCCAATGTGCGCATTGCAGAAGC
>NZ_JBARZC010000578.1:0-4999 GCF_049649345.1 Henriciella sp.
ATCAGCTGCTGCTGGGTCTGGGTAAACCGGTTCACTTCCGGTTCCGGCAGGGTTTCCAGTTTCGACGCACACGCCGAACACACCAGAGCGAATAGAGTCAGAAGGACCGGGGCGGATGAAAACTTTACTACGGGCATCATGGTTTCCGGCGCCGTCTATTGAACCGTAAGCTGAGGGATGACGATCGTGGTCGTTTCCCCAGTATCACTGTCGAATATCGTCAGGGTGATGTTTTCGAGATTGCGCGTGAAGGTGACCGTTTGGCTGCCGAACACGATCGTCCCGTTCTCTTGCGGATTGTCACCAAAGATTGCGTCAGCGATTTGCGACGAAAGGCCGGACAGGAGCCGGCTCTGCAACTGGCGGACGAACAGGTCGGCTTGTGACGTGCCGAGCCCGTTGACCCCGGCGCGCGGATCGCGGTGATCATTCTGTGCTTCAGCGGTCGCGAGCAGGTGGCTGGAGTTGAACGGGTTGCCACCAAAACTTGGATTGACCGGCTCGTAAATCAGGTCCTGCGCGAGGGCTGTCCCGGCCCCTGCTGCCGCAATGCACGCTGCGAAAAGAATAAGTCTGGAGGCTTTGCCTCCGCCAGCTCTCATCATGACGTCCCACCCATTGTTTTGTTTCGAGCTGGACTTCTCTCGCAGAGTTAATAATCAGTTGCAATACCGCAGTATATATTTCTTTATTTGTTCACTTTTCGAAACAGCATGCTGTCAGGCTCGCTGACGGACGGGTGGCAAACTTGCAAATTCTTCCGAGGCGGCCGCGAGTGTTGCGGCTATTGCAGCTCGCAGCGACAGGTGCCGGCTACTCACGATAAAGTGAAGCAATTTTGCCACAGGATTGAAATTCCGCTTCTCTCGCCGCCGCTTGGCAGACAATTTCTACTTTAGCATGAATTTCGGAAAGCTCTTATGAAGGGCGTCCGCGATAAAAGGGCGGTGGACGTGTCGCGCTAGAGCGAGCGGTAGCCTAAAACGCGTACCGGCTGGGCGGGACGCCGAAGGCGCGTTGGAACATGGCGCAGAAGGCGCTGGCGCTTTCATAGCCGACATCCATCGCCACCGTGGTCACCGCAGAGCCCGTCGAGAGCAGCGACAGCGCTTCGAGCAGGCGCACCTGCTGGCGCCAGACCGCGACGCCCATGCCGGTCTCGCGCTTGAAGGCGCGGGTGAAGCTCCGCCGGCTCATGCCGGCAAGATCGGCCCATTCATTGATGTCGCGCTGGTCTGACGGATTATCGATGATCTCGCGGCAGACGCGGATCAGGCGCGCATCGTTCGGCATCGGCGCGGCATAGGGGATTTTCGGCGCCCCGAGCAGCTCCTTGACCAGCAGCTCGACAATCTTGCCCTCGCGGCCACCGAGATCATAGGCCGGATCGAATTGCGTCACCTCGATGATCAGCGCCTTGAGGAGCTGGCCTACCTCGACAATGTGGCAATCGGGGTCTTCGCGCTCATATTTCGGATCGATGTAGAGCGAGCGCAGCGAGACAGGCCCGCGGCAGGACACTTCATGCGTCACCCCGCTCGGGATCCAGACCGCGCGCTGAGGCGGGATGACAAAACTCGTCTCATCGGTCACGACCGACATCACGCCAGAGGAGGCATAGAGCAGCTGGATCCGGTCATGCGCGTGCGGCGGGTCGGTAAATCCCGACGGGTATTCATCCGCAAGGCCGACAACCGGTCGGCGGCTCAGATCGATATCGAACGTCCTTTTCATGCCATTCCCCTCTCAGGACAGGGTGCCCTTCTCCGCTCAAAGGATGCCGGACGACGCTTTTATGACAATCGGATCATAGCAGTTTGGCCTGATAGAGCAAAACAATGACCTCCCGACACCAATCAGGCCACTCATCGGGGCAGGTCTGCCCTTCAATTGGGCACGGGGCAATTGGGCACGGGGCAATTGGGCACGGGGCGGCCTGGAAGACGAGCGACCAGTCCGGCCGGGAGGCAAGCGCTTCGGGGCTATACATCCGGCCATTCTTGAAGACGCGGTCGATACGGCGCAGTGCGGTCACATCCTCGAGCGGATTGGCATCGAGGATGATGAGGTCAGCATGTTTTCCAGGCTCGAGGCTGCCGAGGCTCTCATCGCGCGCGATCGCTTTCGCGCTGCCCATGGTCGCCGCCCAGAGCGCCTCAGCCGGGCTCCAGCCGCCGTCGACGTAAGCCTCGATCTCCCAGAGCGTGCCGAGCCCTGGAATATCGCCATGCGCGCCAACGCCGACTGCGCCGCCCGCCTGATGGATACGGTGCGCGCTCGCCGCAATCTGTCTGTAAAGGAAGGCGCTGTCCTCATGCGCCTCGACGTCGTGAAAGCGCATCTTGCGGAAGAAGTCCGGCACCAGCCGGGCATAGTCCTCGTCATTCATCGCGTCATGGCGCGCGATAAAGAGCTTGTCAGCGGGCTGTCCGCCATGCGTGATCATCAGCGTCAGCGTGCTGCTCGTCCCGCTCTCGGCGAACAGCCGTGTCACATCCTCGTGCAGCACAGGCGGCGGCAGGGCGTGCTCATTGCCCGAGAAGCCATCGAGAATGTGCGTCAGGCCAAGCTTGAAGGACAGGGCCCCTTCGGTCGTTGGCACCATGCCAAGCTCTTGCGAAACCTCAGCAAACCATTGGCGCACCCGCCGGTTGCCGACACGGTACTGTTTGAGATTGCGCAGCCGATAGTGATCGCGATAGCGCGTCAGCACGGCGCGGACCTCATCCTTTGACCGGAAGTCGTTGAAATCGAACACGGCCGGCCCGGTTGAAAACAGCCGCGCGCCGGTCACCTCGCCGGCCTCGACCAGATCCTGATAGGCGAGCATGTCGATGCTGAGCGAGGACGGGTCGAACACGGTTGTGATCCCCAATGCCAGATTGGCCTTCAGCCCCCAGACCTCCTCCTGCAGCACATCGCGGCGGATATCAGCGAGGTGATAATGCGCATCGATCAGCCCCGGCGCGATCCATTTGCCGGTGACATCCACGACCTCTGCATCGGCGGACACGTCGAAGCTGCCGGACGGCCCGACTGCGGCGATCTTCGCGCCATCGATCAAAATGTCTGCATTCATCAGCACAGCGCCCGGCCGGTCGCGCGAGGCCATGGTGATGACGTTTGCGCCGGTCAGAAGCTTGGCTCCAGAAGGCGTGTCCCGCGGCAACGTCACGGTCAGCTTCAGAGGGTCGGCATATATCTCTTCCACTGGCACGGGCGCGGCGGCGTCAAAGGTGACATCTTCGAGGGCGACGCTGTACCAGCTCGACCCAACCGACCAGCCGACCGCCGCGCCATCCGCGCTCCAGTCGAAATAGTCCGCGCCGATATCGGTGAGCCGGGCGGCGCGCAGCGGCGGCGCATTAAGGTCCACGCTCTCGCCTTCGCCGGCCAGTTCATAGAGATAAAGCTGCTGAGTGATCTGCGCGAGCGCCCACCGGCCATCCGGCGAGACACGGAGGTCATCTGCCGCTGCAAGTCCCTCGGCGAAATACCAGTTCGGCCCTTCCGCCTGCGTCACCAGCGTACGCGCGCCATCCTCAAGTCGGACCGCCTCGACGCCCTCGCCTGTATTGATCAGCACCTCGCCTGCGCGCCCGCGAAAATGCGGTGTGCCGCCGATCCGGCCAGACATCAGCACGCGCGCTGCGCCGCCCTTGAGCGGCATCAGGACCAGCTCCGCCTCGCGCAGCTGGCCGAATTCCATATAGGTCTCGCGGCGCTTATCGGCGGGCGAACGCACCGCGATGATCGCCTCGCCGCCCGGCGTGAACACCGGATGGGTATAGAACGCCTCGTCTTCGGTGAGTTTTTCATGCGCGCCCGTGTCGGCGTCCGCCAGCCAGACTGCCCCGCCCTCGTCCCGGCTCCAGCTGACCAGTGCCAGCGTCTCACCATCGCCAGACCAGGCGGGATGATACCCCGTCAGCCCGTCCGGCGTGATCAGGCGCGGTTCGGCCTCGCCCTCAACGTCTCGAACATAGACCCGCCCCAAGGCCGAGAAGGCCAGCGCCCCGCCATCCGGCGATAGCCGCGGCGCCATGACAAGCCGAGCCTCGACCGGCCCCTCCTCAAGCGGGATCTGCGTGCGGACCAGAGGGCCGAGTGGCTGGTCGACTTCGGCTGTAAAGGCGATGTTGCGTGCCTCGCCGCTCGCCAAGCTCACTTCGGCAAAACCGCCCGCCGCATTGACAACAATGGCCTTTCCATCCGCCGTAAAATCATAACGCGGGATCGCATCGTGCCAGAGCGAGGCTTCAAGCGAATCCGGATCGAGCTGGATCAGGTCACGCGTCCTGCCGCTCGCAATATCCATTGCGCGCAGCCACGTCTCGCCTGCCCGGCGTTCTGCAAAGACAAGCGTTTCGCCGTCCGGCGACAGGGCTGGCCGGAAGGCAGGCGCGTCGTCGCTGCCGGCAAGCAGGGTCTCCTCGCCCGTCACCGGATCAAACCGGATCACTGTCCACGCGCTCAGCTCATCGAAGGCCGGATCGCCTGTCTCGAGCGAGGCCATGACGAGGCTGCCATCGCCCGCAATCCGTGCGCCGAGCGAGCTGACCGGCTCGCCGTCTTCCTCACGCGGAACGGCGGCGCGCAGCACCTGCCCAACCGGGTCGTCTGCCGCTGCGAACTGCCAGAGTTCATAGGCATTCCGGTCCGGCCAGAAGCGGGTGACCATTATCGTCTCCCCGTCCGGGGACCATTCCGGCGAGGTCCAGTGTGGATTGTCATCATAGAAGGAGACCTGGCGCGGATTGGCCCCGCCGGCATCCATCAGCCAGAGATTCTCTGCGCCTGACCGGTCGCTTAGAAAGAGCACCGTCTCCCCGTCCGGCGATAATAACGGCTGTGGATCGAGCGCGATGCCGCGGGTCAGCACCGTCGCATCGCCGCCGTCTTTCGGCAAGGCGTAGAGATCGCCCAGCATGTCGAAGACAATCGTCCCGCCATCCGGCGAGACGTCGAGCGACAGCATCGTGCCTTCACTGGTCTCGAA
>NZ_JBARZC010000579.1:0-4445 GCF_049649345.1 Henriciella sp.
ATAAATTCCTTTCATTTCATCCGCAGGTTGGTGTCAGATATCAAAAAAATCGGGCCGTCCCCTGAGGAGACGGCCCGACTGTCTGGGAAACTACTGGCCGGCTTATTCGTCGAAGACAGCCCTGGCCTCGGCCTCGTCCATCATCGCCTGACGGACTTGCGGGATATGTGGGCCACCATAGGAGAGGAATTCATCGTGGAATTCCTTCCAGCCTTCGGTGCCTGTCGCATCAGGATAGTTCGCAGCCACCCAGTCATCGCGCAGCTTGCGGATCATCAGCTTGCCCATCGTATAGTTGAGATAGGCCGGATCATAGGTCCCGCGCGCGGCCTGCTGGGTCGCATTGCCCTTGTCGATATAGCATTCCTTGCGGAAGAACTCGTAGCTGTCATCGACGCTCCAGCCCTTGGTGTGCAGGCCGATGGTCGAGAGATAGCGGCAATTGCGCAGCAGCGCATTGGAGAGCTGGCCGATCTTCGTCTCTGGGTCGCCATTATGCAGGCCAGCATCGACCATCATCTCCTCGGTATAGTGCGCCCAGCCCTCGGCAAAGGCGTAGCCGACGAACATCTGCCCGAAGACCGAGTCGGAGCGGTTGGCGTGCAGAAAGTTGAGGAAGTGGCCGGGCCAGACTTCGTGGATCGTGGTGCCAAGCAGGTCGAGCTTGCCGGGAATATACTCGGCGCGCGTCGCCTCGTCCCAGGCCGGATCTGGCGGGGAGATGTAGTAGACTGACGGCATGCCTTCCTCATACGGCCCCGGAATGGAGATATAAGCCGAGTTCTGGCGGCGGTATGGCGGCGATTCCTCGACCAGCGCTTCCTCCGTGCCCGGGATAGAGACCAGATCTTCCTCGATCAGGAACTGTTTCAGCGCCGGAAGGCTGTCGCGCGCTTCTTGTACCGGGCCATTTTCCGGCTTGTTGGCTGCCATCTTGGCCATGCAGTCGACCATGTCGGCGCCCGGCGCGAAGACACGGCAGGCTTCGGCGAGCGCGTCCTGGTTGGCCTTGAGGTCAGCGCGGCCGATCGCTTCAAGCTCGGCGAGCGAGATGTCGACGCCTTCGGTCAGGCGGATCATGTTCGAGAACTTTTCAGAGCCAAGCGCGTAGCCGTCATCCGTGGCGGGCTCGGACTCGATATAATCGGCGACGGAGCGCATGGCAGCAGCAGCCGTCTCGACCACGGAATCGTATTCGGCCTGTAGCGCCTCATCCTCAACTTCGGCAAAGGCCTGCTTGGCGCCATTCTCATAATGATCGGCGAGGCCATTAAAGCCCGCCGTACCGAGCTTCACATAGGTTGCCGGCATCGGCACTTTCAGATTGGCTTTGACCTGCTCTGCGGCTGCCGGGACGTTCTTTGCGTATTCGATGAAGGCCTTCAACCGCGTTTCGGCGTCGGCATAGGGCCGCGCGACATAGACGCTCGGTCCGAGCGGCCCGAGATAGAAAGACGGGTTCAGGTGCGGCGCGTCGGCTTCAGTGAGCCAGAAAAGCTCGCCTTCCATCGTGTTGATGAAATACTGGCGCTCAAAGGCATCTGCGGTGTCGAGGCCTGCCGGATCGATGGCTTTCGCAGCTTCGATCATGTTCTGGCGATAATCGATCTGGGCCTGAAGGCCGGCTTCGCTGAAATCAGGCAGCTGGCCGTCAAACTCATGTTTGCCCTGAGAGACAGCGAAGGTCGGGTTAAGCTCGAAATAGCCATTGAGGAACTCAGCCATGAAACTGTCCCAGCTGGCCTCTTCTGTTTCTGCAGCCGCCTCAACCGGCGCCTCCACGACGGCTTTACCGGCGGTAGTTTCAGACGGCTGCGATGCAGTCGTGGTCTCGCTGGTCGTACAGCCTGCCAGGACGATCGCGCCCACAGACGCAGCGGTCATAAGGGACGTAAATTTCATGAGGGTCTCCAGAATGTGAAATCGATGTGCGCGAAACAATCACGATCGGAGACGGAGCGCAAATGCAGCGAAAGCCGGCCTTCTGCCGGGTCTCGTCAAAGCATTTAGTTCTTGGGCTCGACGTCCGGGTCGGTCACCGAATAAGCGTCTTCAAGGATATGGCCGTCCGGCTTCTTCTTGAGTGCGCTATGCCCTTCAATCGTATTGCTGGAGGCATCGGCATCGGCTGTGTCCGGCACGTTGGGAACGCGCTCATCAGCCATGCCGGAGACAATCTCTGCATTTGCGTCATCCTGCTGTGCGACCGGGGAGCCATCCTTGTAGCCGGCGGTCGGCGTCGACTGGTTCTGAAGTTCCTTGTCCTTGTTGAACTGCTCGCCATAGCCGCGCTGGCGGCTGACTTCTTCTTCGCGCTCAATATCGCGTTCTGCCATGTCGGTCTCCTTGGTGTCTGTCAGAGAAGAAACGGGCAGGCGCGGCCAATCGTTCCACGAATTTGCGGGCTCTGGCGGGCCGGGCAAAATCACGACAGAGTGCCGACATGGCTGGGACGCTGAACATTGCTGTATGCGGCGCCGGTGTCGGCGGGCTGGCCGCGGCCATCTTGATGGCACGGTCCGGTCACACAGTTACGATTGTCGAACAGTTTGACGAGGCCCAGCCTGTCGGGTCCGGCCTGATGCTGCAAGCGACCGGGCTTGCCGTGTTGCGCAAGATGGGGCTTGAGGCAGATATCGCCGCGCTTGGCAGCCGTCTCGACCGCTTATGGGGCCTGTCGCAGCCGTCCGGACGCCCCGTTCTGGACGTGAGGTTTGAAAAGCTCCGCGAGGGCCTGTTCGGGCTTGGCGTGCAAAGGCCGATGCTGTTTGACCAGCTCTTTGTCGCATCGCAGCGGGAGGGTATCGGCCTCCTGACATCGAAACGGGTTGAAAGCGTAAATGCGCAGACCGGGGATATCCTGCTTGAGACGGGCGAGCTGCTGAAAGGCTTCGACCTCGTCGTGGATGCCCTTGGCGTGCGTTCACCGCTTACCAGGGCACCGCGCAAGGAGCTGCCCTATGGCGCACTGTGGACCACCCTGCCCTGGCCAGGATCGGGCCCGTTTGACCGGTACGCGCTAGAGCAACGCTACCGCGCCGCACGGCAGATGACCGGGGTGATGGCGTCTGGACGGCTGGACGCGGCTTCGCCGGAGACGCTCACCTATTTCTGGTCGATCAGGACCGATCAGTATGAAAGCTGGCGAGAGGCGCCGCTGGCAAATTGGAAGGCGGAAGCAGAACAGCTCTGGCCGGAAACGCGGCCGCTGCTGAACCAGATCACCTCGCATGATCAGCTGACCTTTGCGCGCTACCGCCACAGGACGCATGACGATCCCGTCAGCGGCCCGAGGCTGGTCCATATCGGCGATGCCTGGCATGCCGCCTCGCCGCAACTCGGCCAGGGCGCGAACATGGCGCTGCTCGATGCCTATGCGCTGGCCGAGGCGCTTGGATCGGCTGCGACGACAGCTGAAGCGCTGACGCACTACAAGGCTCTACGCAAGTCTCATATCCGCCTCTACCAGCTGATGAGCTGGCTGTTTACGCCCGTCTATCAGGGCGATGGCCAGTTTACGCCATGGCTGCGCGATTATCTCGCAGCGCCACTCAGCCGCATTCCGCCCGCCCCTGCCCTGCTCGCCGCGATGGTGACGGGGGCGTTTGGTTCGCCGCTCAAAAAGCTCGCATTGCGGGACTGATCTGGACGGGCCGCCTGCCTCCGTGCGAAGAGGGGCGCGTTAATCGTTGCACCTGCAAAGAGTTTCTCGATGACCGCCAATCTCGACGCGCTGAAGACCATAGAGCAACGCCTTTTGTGGCTGTCCGCGTGGACGGTTCATAACGCGAACAATATCCGCAAGAAGGAAGACGGCGCGATCAAGGTGGGCGGGCATCAGGCCTCGTGTGCGTCCATGGTGCCGATCATGACGGCGCTCTATTTCCACACGCTGCGCCCCGAAGACCGGGTCGCCGTGAAGCCGCACGCCTCGCCTGTCTTCCACGCGATGCAGTACCTGATGGGCAATCAGACGCGCGAGAAGCTGGAAGACTTTCGCGGCTGGGGCGGCGCGCAGTCCTATCCGAGCCGGACCAAGGATGTGGACGATGTCGACTTCTCCACCGGCTCTGTGGGTCTCGGCGTGGCCGCGACGGCGTTCAACTCGCTGGTGCAGGATTATATCGCCGCCAAGGCCTGGTCGAAGGACATCAAGCTTGGCCGACAGGTCGCGCTGGTGGGCGACGCAGAGCTTGATGAAGGCAATGTCTATGAGTGCCTGCAGGAAGGCTGGAAGCATGACCTTCGCAACACATGGTGGGTGATCGATTATAATCGCCAGAGCCTCGACGGTGTCGTGCATGAAGGCCTCTGGGAGAAGATCGATGCGATCTTCAAGGCGTTCGGCTGGCGCACCGTCGTGCTGCGCCATGGCGTCCTGCAGCGCGAAGCCTTTGAGGAGCCGGGCGGCGAGGCGCTGAAGACCTGGATCCAGACCTGCCCGA
>NZ_JBARZC010000580.1:0-1661 GCF_049649345.1 Henriciella sp.
GGTTGGCGAGGTCCGCGCCGGAGAAGCCCGGTGTACCGCGCGCGATGACTTTCGGGTTCACATCCTTGGCCAGCGGCACATTGCGCATGTGAACCTTGAGGATCTTTTCGCGGCCGATGATGTCAGGATTGCCGACGGTGACCTGGCGGTCGAAACGGCCGGGACGCAGAAGCGCAGGGTCCAGCACATCCGGGCGGTTGGTCGCCGCGACAATAATAATGCCATCATTGGCCTCGAAGCCGTCCATCTCGACCAGCAGCTGGTTGAGAGTCTGTTCGCGCTCATCATTGCCGCCGCCAAGACCGGCGCCGCGCGAGCGGCCGACCGCATCGATCTCGTCGATGAAGATGATGCACGGTGCATTGCGTTTCGCCTGCTCGAACATGTCGCGGACGCGGCTTGCGCCGACACCGACGAACATCTCGACAAAGTCCGAACCGGAAATCGTGAAGAAGGGCACGCCGGCTTCGCCAGCAACAGCGCGGGCAAGCAGCGTCTTACCGGTGCCGGGAGGGCCAACGAGAAGGGCGCCCTTGGGGATCTTGCCGCCGAGGCGCTGGAAACGGGCCGGATCGCGCAGGAACTCAACGACTTCCTGCAGCTCTTCCTTGGCTTCATCAACGCCTGCGACATCGTCAAAGGTCACGCGGCCTGACTTTTCGGTCAGCATGCGGGCACGGGACTTGCCGAAGCTCATCGCGCCGCGGCCACCGCCGCCGCCCTGCATCTGACGCATCAGGAAGAGAAACAGGCCGAGGATCAGGATCAGCGGCAGGAGATTGAGAAGAAGCCCGCCCAGGCTGAAGCCTGTTTCGGCATCTTCGGTCACCTGAACGCCTTGATCTGCGAACCAGGTGGAGGCCTCGATATTGGTGGGCAGTTTTTCTGCGTAAAACGTATCGCCCGTGTTTGTGGTCGCGGTGACCCTGTCATTGGTGACCGTGACTTCCTGAAGCTGATTTTGTGTCGCCATCTGGCGCAGTTCAGAAATCGGCACCTTTTCGGAGCCGACCGCCACGGACGAGCCTTGCATGGCGATCATCATGGCAACGACCAGCGCTGCAATTAGTCCCCATACTGCGAGATTACGCATGTTCATGTCTGATTCCGTCGGTTCTTGGGTTTTCTACCCGTCTAACATAGGAGCACTTATAGCAGAAAACGACTCAAATAGCGGTTAAGTGTCTGCAATTGCTTCAACAGACCGCCTGTTGGCCAGCTCGAGCCTAAATCTCACTCGACGCGGCGCGCCTGATCGGTCTAGGTTCGGGCTCGGGTGGGTGCAGCCATGGAAAAGCGCATGAAGGATGCATTGAAGGTGTATGGGCCTCTGGCCGTGCTCGCCATTGTGAGCATCTGGCTGGCGCTGTCCCTGATCGACCCTGCGCCGCCCTCGAAGATCACTTTCGCGTCTGGCGGCTCCGGCGGGGCTTATTACGCGCTGGCGCAGGAGTACAAGGACCGGCTTGCCGAGAATGATGTCGAGGTGGAGGTGCTTGAAACGCGCGGGTCGCTGGAAAATATCGAACTGCTGATGAGCGGGGATGCCGATGTCGCCTTTGTTCAGGGCGGACTGGCAGGCGAAGACGAGGATGAAGAGCTGCGCTCGCTTGCGGGCATGTTTCATGAGCCGTTCTGGGTTTTTGCGCGTGCAAGTGTCG
>NZ_JBARZC010000581.1:0-2128 GCF_049649345.1 Henriciella sp.
TCGTTGAGCATCGCGGTGCTTTCATAGACCGTCTCGGCCATGCGGCCATAGGGTGTGCGGCCCTCGCCGTCATGGCCCTCGGAGAGAAACGCGGTCAGGCTCTCGATCGTGTAGCTGTCGAGCACGCTGTTCTCGTCACCCGAGATATTGGGCGCGTACCACGGCTTGAGCGGGGCACCCTTGAGATGCTGCGCATTGCCGAGCTTTGCGCCCACCGAATTGCGTGGGGTGTGACAGGCGGAGCAATGCGTGAGCGCTTCGGCAAGATAGGCGCCGCGATTGAACTCCTCGCTCTCGTCGGGATCGGGCTCGAACCTGCCGGGCTCGAAATAGACCGCCTGCCAGCCCGATATCCCGGTTCGCACGTTGAACGGAAAGGGCAGGGTGTTGTCGTCGACCTCGTTCTCGACCGGCTCGACGGACTGGAAATAGGCCCAGAGCGCCTCCACATCCTCGTCGCGGATCATCGTGAAATTGGTGTAGGGCATGGCGGGATAGATCGGCGCGCCGTCCTTGCGAATGCCCTCGTGCAGCGCACGCTTGAAATTGGCCGCGTCCCAGCTTCCGATCCCGGTCTCCTCATGGGGCGTTATGTTGGGCACGGACACCACACCGAACGGCGTGGGCAGCATCCGCCCGCCCGCGAAACGCTCGCCTTCGTCGGGATCGGTGTGACAGGCCGTGCAACCCGCGGCATGGCTGAGATACTCGCCGCGCTCGACATCGCTCTCCCCCCCGCCTTCCTGCGCAGATGCCGGTCCGAGAAGGACCAGGATCGCGATGCTGGCTGTGAAGGTCGAAAGATACCGGTCGCAAGTCGATGCCATGGAAGCTGTCCTCACCTCTGGAATTTCAAGTTCTTTCATACGTATTTAACTCGATATTCACCGAAGCGGTTCCCAAGGGGTCCTCACAGATCCCCGACCGACCTTCCGACCCACAATGTGTGGCGGCAACCCTTGCGGACCCCTTATCGTATCACTATTCCTCCCCGAACGTAGCGTGGTCCCGGGACGGGAAAAGCCGAAAACGCTCTAGTGAGAAAAAGGTCTGTTGATGAGCAATCCGATTGAGACCCACATGAATCTCGTGCCGATGGTCGTCGAACAGACGGCACGGGGAGAGCGGGCCTACGACATCTTCTCGCGGCTGCTCAAGGAGCGGATCATCTTCGTGTCGGGACCGGTCCATGACGGCATGTCGACGCTGGTTGTCGCGCAATTGCTGTTTCTGGAAGCCGAGAATCCCAAGAAGGAGATCTCGATGTATATCTCCAGCCCCGGCGGTGCGGTGACTTCGGGATTGTCGATATACGACACGATGCAATATATCCGTCCTCCCGGATCGACGATCTGCGTCGGCCAGGCGGCCTCGATGGGATCACTGCTTCTGACCGCGGGCAAGAAGGGCATGCGCTATTCGCTGCCCAACAGCCAGATCATGGTCCACCAGCCCTCCGGCGGCTATCAGGGCCAGGCCACCGACATCATGATCCACGCGCGAAACACCGAGAAGCTCAAGCGCCGGCTCAACGAAATCTACGTCGAACACACCGGTCAGGACTACGAGACGGTTGAAGCCGCGCTCGACCGCGATAGGTTCATGACCCCTGAGGAGGCCAAGGACTGGAACCTCATCGACGAGATCGTCACGCGCAGGGACATTCCGGAGGAAGATGACTGAGCGCCATGTTAACCCGTTTGCCATGTTCGCGATTGGGCTTGTCATTCATCGTTCAAGCGTGTTCCTATGATTTATATTAAGTTGGAATTCAGCAGGCATGTGGCACTGCAAGGCAGCAGTCAGCCAGAGCGGGCCGGAGAGAGATCATGAGTAAATCGAGCAGCGGCGACGCCAAGAACACGCTTTACTGTTCTTTCTGCGGCAAGAGCCAGCACGAGGTGCGCAAGCTCATCGCCGGCCCGACCGTGTTCATCTGCGACGAATGCGTCGAGTTGTGCATGGACATCATCCGCGAGGAGACCAAGACGAACCTGGTCAAGTCCTCCGATGGCGTGCCGACCCCGCAGGAGATCTGCAACGTTCTCGACGATTACGTGATCGGCCAGCAGACCGCCAAGCGCGTGCTCTCGGTCGCGGTTCACAATCATTACAAGCGGCTCAATCA
>NZ_JBARZC010000582.1:0-7072 GCF_049649345.1 Henriciella sp.
AGTACATGGTCTTCACCAGGCCGTTGAACTGGGCATCAAGCTCGGCGAGGCGGTTATTGTTGCGATCGAAGATCGTGACGTCGGCGCGCATGCCGACAGCGATCTCGGCGGCATTCGTGCCGGAGACGCCGCCGCCAATGATGACGACCTTGGCCGGCTGCACACCTGGCACACCGCCGAGCAGCAGCCCCCGGCCGCGCTTGGTGCGCATCAGTGCCCACGCAGCAACCTGCATCGACATACGGCCGGCCACCTGGCTCATCGGGCGCAGCAGCGGCAGGCCCCCGGAGGGCTCGGTAACAGTCTCATAAGCGATAGCCGTGCAGCCGGACTCGATCAGACCTTTGGCCTGGACAGGGTCTGGCGCGAGATGAAGATAGGTGAAGAGCGTGTGCTGAGGCGTCAGGCGGGCGGTCTCTTCCGGCTGCGGCTCTTTTACTTTCACGATCAGTTCGGCGGCCTTGAAGACAGCATCGGCGTCGGCAACGATGTCTGCACCGACTTTGGTGTAATCATCGTCGGCGAATCCAGACCCGAGGCCAGCGCCTTTCTGGATGTGAACCTGGTGCCCGGCATTGATCAGATCGCCAACGCTTTCAGGCGTCAGGCCAACGCGCGACTCCTGCTTCTTGATTTCAGTTGGGACACCAATGCGCATGACCACCTCCGCAGCTATAACCTTCGTAATATAGCGCCGCGGCTAGAGGGTTCTTGTCGCATTTGCAAGCCAATCCGGCAGACTGTTTCGCCTGCTTCAGGTTTTGAGGGAATAACCTGCCGACCTGACCGTACGGATCGGATCATCCCCGCCCTGGCTCATCAGCGCCTTGCGCAGCCGGCCGACATGAACATCGACCGTGCGAGCCTCGACATAGACATCGGAGCCCCACACCCCGTCGAGCAATTGTTCGCGCGAGAAGACACGCCCCGGATGCTGGATGAAATAGTCGAGCAGGCGATATTCGGTCGGTCCGAGATGGATGGTCTCGCCGGCCCGGTGCACGGTGTGCGTGGTGCGGTCGATCGTGATGTCGCCGACGGTGATCTTGTCCTCGATCAGGGCCGGGCGGATGCGCCGCAGCACGGCGCGCACGCGCGCCATAAGCTCCGTCGTCGAGAACGGCTTGGTGACATAATCGTCGGCCCCGGTATCGAGGCCTCGGATCCGGTCAGCCTCCTCAGACCGCGCCGTCAGCATGATCACCGGCAGGTTCGCCGTCTCAGGCTTGGAGCGGATACGGCGGCACACTTCGATGCCGGCCACTTTGGGAAGCATCCAGTCGAGCAGGACGAGGTCCGGCGCGCGTTCATCCAGAAGGATCATCGCTTCGTCCCCGTCCGGGGCAACCGACGTATCATAGCCTTCCCGTTCGAGATTGTAGCGAAGGAGTTCTGCGACCGCCTTGTCATCTTCGGCGATCATCACATACGGCTTCAAGCTGTGTCCCCCCCTTCGCGTTTGCGGGCATCGACATTTTCCTGCGTCGCGGTTTCGCCGGTCACCATGTAATAGACGGCCTTGGCGATATTGGTCGCATGATCACCAATCCGTTCGAGGTTCTTGGCCATGAAAATGAGGTGGGTGTTCGAGCCGATCTGGCGCGGGTCTTCCATCATATAGGTCAGCGTCTCGCGGAAGAGCGACATATAATGGTCGTCAATATCATCATCGAGGTCGAGGACGTTGATGGCGGCGGTGACATCCTGGCGCAGATAGCAGTCGAGTGCCGTCTGGAGCTGGTGGGAGACAGCCCGTGACATGCGCTCAATGCCTTTCACGGCGGCGCGGTTTTCATCGCCGTTCAGTTCGAGGCAGCGCTTGCCGATATTCTTGCAGAGGTCTCCGATCCGTTCGATGTCGCCGGCAAGTTTCATCGCGCCGAGCACGGCGCGAAGGTCTGCCGCCATCGGGTGGCGCAGCGCGATCAGGCGGATGATTGCCTTCTCGGCTTCGGCCTCGAGCTCGTCGATCTCCTGGTCGCGGTGGATGACCTGGCGGGCAAGCTCAAGGTCGTAGGTTGAGACCGCCCGGCTGGCATCATTGATCATGGATTCGGCCAGCCCGCCCATTCTCAGAAGGTTGGCGGAGAGGTGTTCAAGTTCGTCGGTAAAGGCAGTTACAATATGGTCAGACATTCTGGTCTCGTTCTTCGCGGCTTAGCCGTAGCGCCCTGTGATGTAGTCCTGGGTCTTGCCGTCGACGGGGTTGGTGAAGATTTGCTCTGTGTCGCCATACTCTATCAGCTTTCCGAGATGGAAGAAGGCCGTGCGCTGGGAAACCCGTGCGGCCTGCTGCATGGAGTGGGTCACGATGACGATACAGTAGCGCTCGCGAAGTTCGTCGATGAGCTCTTCGATGCGTGCCGTGGCGATGGGGTCCAGGGCCGAACAGGGCTCGTCCATCAGAATGACTTCGGGGCTGACAGCGATGGCGCGGGCAATACACAGCCGCTGTTGCTGGCCGCCCGACAGTCCTGTCCCGGGAGCGGGCAGGCGGTCTTTCACTTCTTCCCAGAGCCCGGCCTTGCGCAGCGAGGATTCGACGACCTCATCAAGCTCGCTCTTCGAAGAGGCGAGCCCGTGAATGCGCGGACCATAGGCGATATTGTCATAGATGGACTTCGGGAAAGGGTTCGGCTTCTGGAACACCATGCCGACACGCGAGCGCAAGAGGACCGGGTCGATCGAATGGTCGTTGATATCGGCGCCGTCCATATAGATCTTGCCGGTGACCTTGGCCGACTCGATGGTGTCATTCATCCGGTTCATGCAGCGCAGGAAGGTCGACTTGCCACAGCCGGACGGACCGATGAAGGAGGTCACGGCGCGGTCCTGGATCTCCAGCGAGATGTCGTAGATGGCCTGCTTGTCGCCGTAGAAGACGTCAATGTTGCGGCAATCGACCTTTGTCATGTCTGCCATATTCCCAGCCTGTTTCGTGCGTGCGGTTTCGGTGAAGTCTTCGACATTTCCGTCCATGACTACCATCTCCTTTCAAAGCGCCGGCGCAACACAATCGCGATCAGGTTCATCAGAACGAGAAACACGAGCAATACGATGAGCGCGGCGGCTGTCTGTGGTTCCCAGGCGCGCTCGGCCCCCGTCGACCATTTGTATATGAGCACGGGAAGAACCGTGGATTCGTCTGTCGGCCCATCCGGCACTTCTGCGACGAAGGCGACCATGCCGATGAGCAGGAGCGGCGCCGTCTCGCCGATCGCCCGGGCCATGCCGATGATCGCGCCTGTAAGAATGCCTGGCGCTGCGAGCGGCAGCACATGATGAAAGACCGATTGTGTCTTGGACGCCCCAACGCCGAGCGCTGCTGTGCGGATAGAAGGCGGCACCGATTTCAGGGCGGCGCGCGAGGCGATGATCACGGTTGGCAGCACAAGCAGGCCAAGCACCAGTCCGCCAACCAGCGGCACAGAGCGCGGCATGCCAAAGAAGTTGATAAAGACCGCAGCGCCAAGCAGTCCGAAGACGATGGAGGGGACAGCGGCGAGGTTGTTGATGTTGACTTCGATGAAGTCTGTCATCCGGTTCTTCGTCGCGAACTCTTCGAGATAGACGGCGGCGAAGATGCCAACCGGTATCGCCAGAAGAGCGGTGACGAGCATTGTCAGCAGCGAGCCCGCAATTGCGGCCGCTGTGCCGGCAAGTTCCGGATAAGTGCTGTCTGCATTGGTGAACAGCGTGGTGTTGAAGGATTTGTGGATGCGCCCGTCCTCCTTCAGCATCATGGTCCAGGCGATCTGCCGGTCGGTGACCGTGCGGTTGGATTGAGCCTGGGCGAGCACGATTGCAGACGCATCGTTGGAAGAGGTCGACACGGTGCGGTCGGAGGCGAGGTAGCTCAGGGAAAGCGTATCGCCGCTGATATCTGTCAGCCGGTACCAGACCGGCCCCAGCTGGATCAGCGCGACCGGCTCATTGTCAAACGAGCCTTCGCGATAGGCCTGAAGCGCCTCCGACAGCGCCTCCGCCCTGTCGACATCGGCGAGGCTCAGCGTAGCGGTCTCATCACCGCCGGCCAGCCGCGCCGCGCCGAGATCGATCTGCTTGCGCTCGGTCACGCCGCCTTTGAGGTAGAGGTCCACGGTATCGGCCACGGCAACGGAGAAGCTCTGCTCTGTTCCGATCGTATCCGGACTGTCGGCAGTCTCGCGGGCAATCGGCAGCACAGCGAGGCGGGTGAAGAGACCGTAGAGTTCGCGTGTCAGAGCAATGTCCGCATCCTCAGGCAGGAATTTCGATCTCAGTTCATCCTGAAGCAGAAGGTTGAAGCCGCTGACATTGCGGGCGATCGCGTCCGGGTCGCGCGCGCCGTCCGGATCGACCTGGGAGGCATCAAGCGTGACGTCGAACTCAAGCACATTGCGCTGGAAGGCAGAGGAGGCCTGGATGAAGATCGACACGAGCAGGGCGACAAGCGCGATGATGGCGATGCCGATCGCGGCCTGGCCATAGAATTTGAAGCGGGCTTCCGCTGCATGGCGCTTCTTGAGACGTTTCAGGGCAGCTTCAGTAACGAATGTGCCCTGCGCATCGGATGGAGGGGCAGGGCTATTCATATTTCTCTCTGTATTTCTGCACGACACGCAGAGCGATCAGGTTGAAGGCGAGGGTGACGATGAAGAGCACGAAACCGAGCGCGAAGGCAGACAGCGTTTTGGGTGAATCAAATTCGGTATCGCCGGTCAGCAGCGCGACGATCTGCACGGTGATCGTGGTCAGGTCAGAGGTCGGGTCGGGCGAGATCTGGGCGCGCTGACCCGCCGCCATGACAACGATCATGGTTTCGCCAATCGCGCGCGAAACCGCCAGCAGCAGGGCGGCGATCACACCGGGAAGGGCGGCCGGCATGACGACCTGTTTGACCGTTTCGGACTTTGTCGCCCCCATCGCATAGGCACCGTCGCGCAGCGTTTGCGGAACAGCGTTGATGACATCATCCGACAGGGAGGACACGAAGGGTATGATCATGATGCCCATGACCAGGCCAGCCGCGAGCGCGCTGGTCGGTTGGGCGGCGAGCAGTGTGTCGGGCGTAAACGGCAGACTGTTCACCCAGACGGCAAAACCGCGGACCACCGGAGCGACGAATTGCAGCGCGAAGAAGCCATAAACGACAGTCGGGATACCCGCGAGCAGTTCCAGGATTGGCTTCACGATGCTGCGGAATTGTGGCGAAGCGTACTCGGAAAGATAGATCGCAGACAGGAGCCCGATCGGCGCCGCAACCAGCATTGCGAGAAACGCAATCATGAACGTGCCGAAGAAGAGCGGAATGGCGCCGAAATCCGCACCGGTCTGCGCGTTCCATTCCGTTCCGAAGATGAAGCTCAGCACAGGGACGCGCGAAAAGAAGCGAAGCGCCTCGAAGAACAGGCTCGCGACGATGCCGAGCGTCGTGAGGATGGCGATGGCGGCGCAGAGGAAGAGGACGAGCTTTATGCCGTCCTCGACGCGGGCGCGGGCGCGGAAATCCACGCCGATCTTGCGGCGGGCATACGCAAAGCCTGCCACTGCGCCAAGAAGGGCCAGGCCGAGGGCGACAATACGTGAGAGGCCGAGAAGGTTGGTATACCGGCGGGTCGCCGCATCGAACAGCGCATTGCCCGTCGGTGCGGTGTCTGCGTGCGCTGAATTCTCCGCAAGACGGTCGAGATATTGGCCGACTTCAAGCTGGCCGAGATCCTGGATGCGTTGCGGCAATTCGCTCGCCAACTGCCCGCGCACCAGCATCTCTCCGAACAGCGCATAAAGCAGCAACATGATCGCGGCAGGAACAATGGTCGCGATGGCCAGGAAGTAGCCATGATAATTGGGCTGGGAGTTCAGCCGGATCGTGCTTCCGCGCGCCGTCGTCACCGCACTGGTTTTGCCTGCGAAGAAGGCAATGAATCCCGCTGCCGCCAGGACGGCGAAGAGGAGCCAAGCAATCGGGAGGTGACCAAACGTTTCAAGCATTGAGCGCGCGCGACTCCTGAACTTGCGGGCCTCATAGCGCGGCTGGTTGACACATATGTGACACATAGCCGGTCAAGCTGCTTTATTTGTGCACAAACCCCTCCGGCGTGAACGGGACGCGCGAGAGAGCGTCAACTCTCTTGCCGGTGACAGGATGTGCGAAGGCAAGCGCGTTTGCGTGAAGGCAGAGCCGTTCGCCGGGTTTGCCGGCTCCGTAGAGTTTGTCTCCGATGATCGGATGGCCGATGGCGGCGCAGTGGAGACGCAGCTGGTGCGTGCGGCCTGTGTGCGGCTTCAGTTCGATCAGGCTGCCGCCGTTCAGGGCCCGGCGCTTTTGCCAACTCGTTTGAGAGGGCTTGCCGGCCTTGTGGTCGATGCATCTGCGCGGGCGCTCGTCCCAGTTTCGCCCGATCGGCAGGTCGATCAGCCCTGTCTCACCGTCTGGCTCACCTTCCACCAACGCCTGATAGGTCTTCTCCACTTGGCGGTCTGCGAAAGCTTTGGAGAGGGCCCGGTGTGCGCCGGTGTTCCTTGCGAGGAGGGTCAGGCCCGACGTGTCCATGTCGAGCCGGTGCGGCGCCAGCAATTGGCCCCATTCTGGCTTGAGCAGGCTGATCAGGCACACCGACCGCGCCGCGCCGCGGCCGGGCACGCAGAGGAGGCCTGCCGGCTTGTTGGCGATCAGGATGTCGTCATCAACATGGACGATTTCGATGTCCAGGTCGGGATCAGGATTATAGTCGATCTCCGGGACCGGCTGCATCATGATCGGGCGGTGGCAGGCGTGACAGTCACTTCAGCGCGCGGCAGCCAGACACCGAAGGCTGCGCCATTGCCCTCCTCACTCGCCACGGCGAGCCCGCCGCGATGGCGCGCCATGATATGTTTGACGATGGCGAGGCCGAGGCCCGTTCCTTCGATCGATCCGCCGCGGCTTTCATCGGCGCGGTAGAACCGCTCGCCCAGCCGGGCAAGGTGACGCCGGGCGACGCCCTGGCCGGTATCCTCGACCCTGATCCACGTCGCAGGGGCCTCGGCCGAGGCTCTCGGCTGCAGCAGCGCCGCGCGGGTTGCATCGGCCGTCGTGCTCACTGCCTCA
>NZ_JBARZC010000583.1:0-1823 GCF_049649345.1 Henriciella sp.
GAATATCTGTGCGACACGCGCCGCCTGGGCCGCCCAGACAAAGTCCAGCCAGGATGGCACAGCCGAAATGCAGCGTAATGCACTGAGAACCCGCGCACCGGGCGCGGATGGCGGCTGAGCTTGAGACGGAAATTGAAGTAATCATGATCAAGCCCCGGCCGCCGCGCCGGGGCTTTTTTGCAAGGCTCGCGCGACT
The DNA here is from genome assembly GCF_049649345.1 of Henriciella sp. Lineage (GTDB taxonomy): Bacteria > Pseudomonadota > Alphaproteobacteria > Caulobacterales > Hyphomonadaceae > Henriciella. Next base: position 197 of record NZ_JBARZC010000583.1, read on the forward strand.
ATTTATGTCCGAGAGCTGCACAGACAGGAAAACCCCATGCGCCTATTGATTGCCACACTCGCCCTCACACTGACCGCGTGCGGAGGGGCCGGCTCCGGCGACAGCGCAACCGGTTTCATCACGCCCGGCTCGGCCATACCAGCCTCCGCCGATACCGATGCTGGTGACATTCCCCGCGACGATTATGGGCGCCCATTTACTTACGCCTTCCTCGGCCAGGCCCTTCCTGACTTCTCTGGCACAATGGTTTCAGGCGAAGCCTTTTCCTCATCAGACCTCGACGGCCAGTGGACCGTGATCGATGTCTGGGGTCTCTGGTGCGGGGACTGCATGGCTGATGCGCCCTATGTCGCGGCGCTGGCCAGCGCGATTTCGCAGGACCCGGACCTTCGTTTCATGTCGATCCACACCCCGCCAAACGCCAACCGGATCGACGACGCGTTCGGTCGATACCAGAACGTTCAGGCCTATTTCGATGACAAGGGTTATTCCTATCCGACCCTGCTGGACGAAGACGCGTCGATCCGCGACGATCTCGATATTGCGTGGACACCGAGCTATCTGCTCGTCGCGCCAGACGGAACCGTCCAGGGCTACCGCTCGGAACTGTCGGCGGCGGATGGTGAGCCGGTCAAGGACTTCCTGCGCGACATCGCAGACGTGAAAAAGGCCTACACGCCAGGCTGATTTTAACGTTCCAGCGGCTGGCGCAGCAGGCTGAGCGGCGCTTGATCGCTGGCCTCGCGCCAGCCGGTCTGGCCAATTGTCATACGCTCATGGCCGAGTTCCGGCTGCGCCTTGTACTGCCGGAACAGCCGGTCCCAGACGGACAGGCAGAAGCCGAAATTGGTGTTGGCTTCGCGTCTTATCGTCGAATGATGCACCCGGTGCATGTCGGGCGTGACGAGAACAAGGCGCAGCCAGCGGTCGACAGCGCGCGGGATATTCCAGTTCGCATGATTGAACTGCGCGCAGGCATTCAGGATGATTTCGAAGGCGAAAGCCGCCCAGGCCGGTACACCGAAAGCCACCACAATCAGCGTCTTCCAGCCAAGCGAGACAACAATCTCTGCCGGATGGAAACGAAGCGCCGTGGCGGCATCAATATGCGGGTCGGCATGATGGACCCGGTGCATGCGCCAGAGCAGTGGCACCTTGTGCATCACCACATGCTGCGCCCAGACGCCAAGGTCGAGCAACAGGAGAGAGGCGAGACCGACCAGCCAGGCCGGCAGGTCGACAAGGTTGAACAGTCCGATCGACTGCCCCTCCGCCCACAGGGCAAGGCCTGCAAGCCCCGCGGGGACCACCAAGCGGCCGAGCACGGCGCCGATCACAAGCAGGGAAAATGCGCCCGGCCATCTTTGAGCGCGGCTGAGCTCTGCCTTGCGCCGCGGGAAGAACACTTCGAGCAGCACCAGCGTCAGGAAAACGCCGATAAAAATACCAATTCGCAGGCCTGCCTCATGCGTCATGCGCTCAAAGCCTGCCCGATTTGCTCGCGCATTGGGCGAACACGCCCCAATCTTCGGCCTGACCGTCTTCTGAACACAATTTCACTCTAGCCACCGCCTCGTGCCTTTGAACAATCGGATGCAAGTGTTTAAGTGGATATGCAGACGATAAC
>NZ_JBARZC010000584.1:0-4048 GCF_049649345.1 Henriciella sp.
ACCGCGATCTGGTGAAATACGGCCTCGTCGATGCGATCGTCGCGACCGGCGCGTCCATCGTCGACATGGATTTTTTCGAGGCTCTTGGCTACCAGCACTATCAGGCGCCCGAGTCCGTAGACGACAATATTCTTCGCGATCTTTATATCGACCGGATCTACGACACTTTCATTGATGAAGAAGAGCTTCAGGCCTGCGACCATGTCATCAAGGAAATCGCAGACAGCCTCGAGCGGCGCCCCTACTCTTCTCGCGAATTCATCTGGGAGATGGGCAAGTGGCTGAAGGATAATGCAAAGAAGAAAGGTTCACTGATCGAAACCTGCTACGATCATCATGTGCCGATCTTCGTGCCGGCCTTCTCCGACTGCTCGGCCGGATTTGGCCTCGTAAAGCACCAGGTCGAGAACCCTGGTAATTATCTCTCCATCGACAGCGTGGCCGACTTCCGCGAACTGACCGATGTCAAAATCGAAGCAGGCTCGACCGGCCTGCTGATGGTTGGCGGCGGCGTGCCGAAGAACTTCGTCCAGGACACGGTCGTGTGCGCCGAAATTCTTGGCAAGGAATGCGAGATGCACAAATATGCGGTCCAGATCACCGTGGCCGATACCCGCGACGGTGCCTGCTCCTCCTCCACGCTCAAGGAAGCGGCAAGCTGGGGCAAGGTGCAGACCGTCTATGAGCAGATGGTGTTCGCTGAGGCAAGTTCGGTTATCCCCCTTCTGGCGTCTGCCGCCTGGCACAAGGGCGACTGGAAGAAGCGCAAACCTCGTGAGTTTGCGAAGCTTTTCCTCTAGGAATTGCTCGATACTGCAAAGACTGACGCCGGGACAGAGATTGTCCCGGCGTTTGTGTTTCTGCACACTGGCCTGAAGACTTGAGCCGCGGAGGAAATGACATGAGCGAGCGTATCCAGGTAACGACATCTGAAGGTGTGGCCGATGTGAAACTGGTCAGATCGGACAAGATGAATGCGCTCGACGACGCGATGTTTACCGCGCTGATATCCACCGCAGAAGACCTCGCGAATGACAAGTCGGTCCGCTGCGTTGTCATGTCTGGCGAAGGTCGCGCCTTTTGCGCCGGGCTCGATATGGGCAATTTCGGCAAGATGGCATCAGGCGGAGACGGCGCATCGCCGAGCGGGCGACAACCGCTGGCCGAACGCACACATGGTATAGCCAATCGGGCGCAGCAGGCCGTCTGGGGATGGCGCGCCCTGCCCGTCCCCGTTATTGCGGCCGTTCATGGTGTCGCCCTGGGCGGCGGCTTTCAGGTCATGCTCGGCTCTGACATCCGCATCGCGCATCCTGAAACGAAACTCTCCATCATGGAGATCAAGTGGGGCCTTGTGCCGGATATGGCAGGCACCGCCATCATGCGCCATCTCTGCCGCGATGATATTCTGCGCGAGCTGACTTATACGGGCCGGATCTTCTCTGGCACCCAAGGTCATGAATACGGCTTTGTCACTGAACTCGCGGAAGCGCCACATGAGCGCGCCATGGCGTTGGCCAAACAGATTGCGTCCAAGAACCCTGACGCCATACGTGCCAACAAGACCATCCTGAATTCGGTCCGATCAATGAGTGACGAAGACGCGCTCGTTCAGGAATCGGTGCTTCAGGATCAGATTATCGGGTCCAAGAACCAGATCGAGGCGGTGATGGCCGAGCTTCAAAAACGAGAGGCTGCGTTCGAAGACGGACGCTAGGCATAGCGACTAACGGACTGATTTTTCGAAGAAGCTTCAAGGTTCGATCTGGCGCGAGTGACGGGGCTCGAACCCGCGACCTCCGGCGTGACAGGCCGGCACTCTAACCAACTGAGCTACACCCGCGCAGATCGGTCGCCGCAATTAGCGGTGAGGCGCCTGATTAGACAAGCGGGCTGGCGGGGTCAAGCACCAACTGCCATGAGTTTGCCACGACTTGCAGCTAGGCATCCCGATTGAAACGAGCAAGGAATGACCGGAACTCATGAAGCGCATTTTTCTTATCGGCGGGATCGTCTTTTTCTTGATCGTGGCGGGCGTGGCTATTGTCCCCTTTCTTGTCCCAAATTCGGTCTACAAGGCGCAAATCGAAAACGCCGCGACGAATGCGCTCGGCCGCGATGTCGAGGTTTCCGGCGATGTCTCGATCTCCGTGTTCCCGGGAATCTCGGCCTCGGTGGCAGATGTCAGCGTGGCAAATCCTGACGGGTTTCCGGAGGAACACATGATCACGGCGGGCGCGCTCAGGGGGTCGGTTCGTCTCTGGCCGCTCCTGTCGCGGAGGGTCGAGATCAATGAATTAGAGTTTGTCCATGCAGACGTCCGCCTCACCCGGCTCGCGGATGGCCGCACAAACTGGACCTTCGGGGCTGGCGATGAGCCTGCAGATGAAGATGCAGGTGCGGGCGGCGACAACGAGGGCTTCTCCGCCACCATCGCCACGTTCGCCCTGCAGAACGCCTCGCTGAGCTATACGGATGCTCAGGCTGGCACCTCCTACCAGATCAGGGAACTTGATGCCGAAACTGAATTTCGCTCTCTGGAGGACACCTTGTCGCTGAAGGCGCAGGGTATCTTTCAGGATGAACTCGTCTCAATCGTTCTCAAATTTACGACCCCCCAGGCTTTCTTGGACGGTTCGGACGCCAACATGGACTTCGAGCTTGCCTCGGATCTCGCCCGCGCCACCTATGAGGGCGTCATCAGGAATGGCGACGAGATCTTCCTCGGTGGCCGTTTTAATCTGTCGGCGCCGCAGATAGGCGAAATCGCACGCTTCCTTGATCTTGAGACGGGTCTCAATCTGGCGCCGCTCGGCGGGCTGCAGGCGGCCGGAGAGATTGGCGGGCCGCTCAGTGCGCCCGACGTCCAGTTCGACAGGTTCGAAGTGAACGCGGAAGGCCTGTCTGCCTCTTACTCCGGATCATTTGCTGGGGGCGAAGACCTGACCGCTGACGGCGAGGCTGAGCTGAATGTACGGAACATGGGGGCTCTTCTGTCCGAGATTGGCATGCCCATGGATCAGTTGGCGCCGTTCCAACAGTTGTCGGCATCTTCTCGAATCGCCGGCCCTGTCCTTCAGCCGACCTTCTCGAACCTCGACGTGACGACATCGAGTCCGAACCTCGAGACAAGCTACAAGGGGGATCTATCCCTTGCCGGGCCTGGCCGGATTGCTGGCGATGTGCAGGTTCAGAGCAACCAGCTTCGCACCGTGCTGGCGCAGTTCGGTGTGGTCTTGCCTGAAGGCGAAACCCTTAAGACGGTGAAGCTGCAAGGCAAGGCGTCGGGATCGCTCGAAAACCTTCTGATTAGCGACGGACGTTACGATATTGATCAGACCAGCGCGTCTGGCGATCTCGGGATTGATCTGAGAGGCGCAGCGCCCCGACTTGTAGCCGATCTTGAAACCGATACGCTTGATCTCGCGCCATTTCTCGGCTCATCGCAGGTCCGCGAAGACGAAGACTCAGCGTCCGGATGGAGCGATACGGCCCTCGATCTTGAAGGACTGAGGCTCGTCAATGCAGATCTTGGGCTGAAAGCTAATCAAGTTTCGTTCGGCACCATCAAGCTCAATGACAGCGTTCTGAAAGCAACGCTCGAGAATGGGCAGTTACAGACCGATATTCAGCAATTTACGGCGTTTGGCGGTGCCTGGTCCGGTGCAATCAGTGTCGATGCGTCAAAATCTGTTCCAACATTCGCCTTCAATCTCGACGCAGACGCCGTGGCTGCCGGGCCTCTCCTGACGGCGCTCGCCGCATTCGACCGATTGACCGGAACGGGCAGCCTGTCGGTCGATGTCGATGCGAGCGGCACGACGATCAGTCAGATCGTCAATCAGCTGAATGGCATAGTTCAACTGAACCTGCAGGATGGCGCGCTCAAGGGCATCAATCTTGGCCAGCTCGTGCGAACGGCAGGGTCATTGTCGGAAAAGCTCGTGGCCGGCGAGCTGTCTCTTGCGAGCCTTGGAACAGTCGTCTCGCCTCAAGCTGAGACCGATTTTACCGGATTCAATGCCAGCCTGGATATCGCAGACGGAAT
>NZ_JBARZC010000585.1:0-10904 GCF_049649345.1 Henriciella sp.
GGCTACAGCTGGTCGAGAGCGGCGAATTTGAAGGCGGGTTCGGGGCGTTCTACCCGCACTATCTCAACCCGGCGTCCGATTTCTCGATCATCACGCCGACCTGGAACCACCTCTGGTATGTCGTATACCTGCTGCCCTACACGCTGATCCTGCTTGCCATCGCAGGGCCGGTAACGCGCTTCATGAGGGGTCAGGGCGCGCGTCTCACGAAGCGTGTGTTTGGCGGCCGGTTCGGCCCTCTCAGGGCGCTCGGCCTGCCTGTCCTGCCGCACATCCTGATCCGTCTCACCCTCGATCCTCACTTCCCGACAACGCACAATTTCGTCTGGGACTGGGCCAATCATGCGCACAGCTTCACCATGGTGCTGACGGGCTTCCTGCTCGCAAAGGACGCTGCGTTCTGGGGCGCGATCAGGCGGGCGCTCCCGGCGGCGCTGGCACTGTCGATCGGGCTTGGTGCTGTCCTGACAGCCCTCTGGACGAACTGGGAGACGCTGCAGGCAACCGGCGACTGGGACTGGGTAATCTGGCCGGCCCGGATGGCGCGTATCATCTATGCCTGGACCGTCATTGCCGCCCTGCTCGGCCTCGCGCAGCGCTACCTGAACCGTCCAAGCCGCGCGCTCACCTACATGACTGAAGCGATCTTCCCCTGGTACATCCTGCACCAGACGCTCATCGTGATGGCGGGCTTCTGGCTGACCCGGCAGGGGCTCGATGCGTGGAGCGAATTCGCACTGGTGGTGATTGCAACCGTCGGCGGGTGCGCGCTGCTGCACGAATGTTTCATCCGGCGTGTCGGTTGGCTAAGGCCATGGTTCGGCCTGAAGCCAGTGTCTCACCAAGCCGCGCCGCTTCAGCCGTTAGCCGCCAAATAGCTACTCTGCCGCGACAGTCTCTTCGGCTTCGCGTTCGGCGCGGAGCCGTTCGGCCTTCTGCTCGACGAGGTCAACGATGTGCTCGACCATGTCGGCGTTGGAGACATTGTGGTCCGCACGGCCGGAGACGAACATCTTGCCGCTTTCCTTGCCGCCGCCAGTAAAGCCGAGATCGGTCAGCGCCGCCTCGCCAGGGCCGTTCACGACACAGCCAATGATGGACAGTGAGATCGGTTCTGAAATATGGGCGAGGCGCTGCTCAAGAATTTCGACCGTCTTGATGACATCGAAACCCTGGCGCGCGCAGGAGGGGCACGCGACGATGTTCACGCCGCGTGTCCTGAGGCCGAGCGATTTCAGCATCTCATAGCCGACTTTCACTTCCTCGATGGGGTCAGCCGAGAGCGAGACGCGGATCGTGTCGCCGATGCCCATCCAGAGCAGATTGCCCATGCCGATGGAGGATTTGACCGTCCCGGTGCGAAGGCCGCCCGCCTCGGTGATGCCGAGGTGCAGCGGCGCGTCGGTGGCTTCGGCGAGTTGCTGATAGGCTGCCACGGTGAGGAACATGTCCGAGGCCTTGACCGAAATCTTGTACTCATAAAAGCCGAGATCATCGAGAATGCGCGCATGATCGAGCGCGCTTTCCACCATGGCTTCAGGGCAGGGCTCGCCATACTTTTCAAGCAGGTGGCGCTCGAGCGAGCCGCCATTCACACCGATCCGCATCGAACAGCCATTGGCCCGCGCCGCAGCGACGACTTCCTTGACGCGGTCATGGCTGCCGATATTGCCGGGATTGATGCGGAGGCAGGCGGCGCCGGCATCGGCGGCCTCGATGCCACGCTTATAGTGAAAGTGGATGTCCGCAACGATCGGAACCGGGCTTTCGCGGCAGATTTCCGGCATGGCCGCAGTCGATTCAACCGTTGGGCAGGAGACGCGTACAATGTCCGCGCCTGCTTCGGCGGCGCGCTGGATCTGTTCGATCGTGGCCTTTGCGTCTTCTGTCGGCGTGTTCGTCATGGTCTGCACCGCAATCGGTGCATCGCCGCCGACGTCCACGCTGCCAACGCGAATCTTGCGGGACTTGCGACGTTCAATTGACCGCCAGGGTCTGACTGGATTGTGGCTCATGCCGACACCTCTCGTCTGCACTCATATCATGTGGCGGTACATCATGGCGAGGTAAAGGCCACGACGACATGCTCGATTGTTTTGATACCAGCCAAACCTCTGAAATAGATGAAATTTCATCAATCGCCTGAACGGGCCTTAAACGACACTCTGTTAACCGTCAGTCCGAGAAAACAGCGCCAAGGCGCAATACGGTTTATGGCTGAGCAGATTTTCCCCGGCGTCCTGGCGCCCATTTATCTTCGCAAGCTCAAACAGTGGGCGGATGACAGGCGCGGTGTGGCTGCGGTCGAATTCGCCATGATCGCGGCCCCGTTTTTCTTCCTGATTTTCGGGCTGCTGGAGATCTGCGTGATCTTTATCATGTCTGCTGTCCTCGAGCATGGCATCAACGAAGCGGCCCGCGGCATCCGGACTGGCCAGTTGCAGAGTCTCGAAGAGTTCGACCGGGATGGCTTCGAAGAGATCATCTGCGCCGAGATTTTCGACATGTTCGAATGCAAAGGTAAAATCCAGATCGACGTGAAGACGTTTGATGATTTTGCAGGCACGAGCAATCCCAGCCCGATTGATGGCGATGGCAAGCTCGACATTACCGGCTTCGAATTCGAACCGGGCGATGCAAACGATATTGTCGTGGTGCGGGTCTTCTATGAGTGGGAACTACTCACGCCGGTTCTCAGTGCGCCGCTGGCCAATCTGACGGGCAATAAGCGCCTGCTTCAGGCCACTGTCGTGTTCCGCAACGAACCGTTCGGAGACTGATGCAATGACCCTGATGATCAAACGCCTCCGCCAGTACCGCCATGCCAATCGGGGTATCTCGGCGGTCGAGTTCGCGCTGATTGCGCCGCTCATGCTTCTCATTTATTTCGCCTGTATCGAGCTGTCCTTCATGATGATACTCGACCGCAAGGTGACCAGCTCAACTGCCGCGCTGGGCGACCTCGTCGCGCGCGCCTCGACCATTTCCGATGATGACCTCGATGATATTTTCGAAGCCACGCGGATGATCTTCCAGCCCAATCCGATTGACGATGCACGCATGCGCATATCGAGCATCTATGACGATGATGGCGTCTACAAAGTGGCCTGGAGCGATGCCCAGCACCTGGCGCCATATGCCGAAGATACGGTGATGACTGTGCCGGACGATATCATTCCTGAAAACGGATCGGTGATCCTCGCTGAGATCGAATACGACTATGAATCGACACTCGGTTATCTCTTCACGACAAAGAAAACGCTGAGCGACCAATTCTATCTCCGCCCGCGCCGGACCGACCATGTCGCCCGGATTCGCGACGACGACTGAACCGCGACGAGCTAGGCTTCAGCCGATCCTTCCACGGCAGGGTGCTTGGGCGAATGGACGGTCGTCAGTACCAGCAGTCCCAGCAGGAACAGCACGCCGATCGCGCTCATGCCGATCCGCTGGTCACCCGACCAGTCGGTGAACAGCTCGACCAGGAGCGGGCCGAGCCAGACCGTCACCGTCCCGGCAATCGCATACAGCCCGAAAAATTCGCCGACGCGGTTGGCCGGCGCGAGATGCACCAGTAGCGACCGGCTCGACGAGATGCTGGCCGTTGCCGTGACCGCGATGAAGGCGGCCGAGCTCAGATAGACCAGGTCCGACAGCGTGTTGAAGACAGGCCCGTCCCAGATCTCGAAGCCGGGGATGAGGCCGAAGAAAATAGCGTCCGGCGTAATCGATAGCTGGAAGGCCAGCGTGGCCAGCATGCCGAGGATTTCCACCATCAGGGCGCGTTTGGGGCCGAGCAGCCCGTCCAGCCAGCCGCCGACGAGGCCCCCGCCAAAAGCGAAGAATGAGGCGAGGATGGCATAGGCTGACAGCTCGACCACATTCCATTGCAGGTACAGCCCGATATAGACCCCGCCAAGCGCCAGAAGCGCGGCCATGCCGTCGGCATAGAGCATACGCGCGCCGAGATATTTCAGGATTTCCTTATTGTCAGACGCCTTCCGGATCGTATTGGCCAGGCCGCCTGCGCCATCCTTGACCGCCTTCAGCCAGCTTGCGCCCTTCGTGCCGCCATCCTCGGCGTACAAAAAGAACGGGATCGCAAAAATGATCAGCCAGACCGCACAGAGCGGGCCGACCAGTCTCTGATGCTCGCCGCCTGCTACATCAACCCCGAACAGGGGCGCGCTGAACGGCCACCCGACCAGCGCCGGCATGGCAAAGGCGAGTACGATGGACAGCATCATCAGCGCGCCTGCAAGATTGCCGAGCGCCAGCCCCAGGCCTGAAATCGCGGGCAGGGCGCTGGCGCGTCCATTCTGGTTCAGCATCGCATTGTGGGTCACCTCGGAATAAGTGTAGCCGACCGAGGCCAGGACGAGGGCGGCCATGCCCATCCAGATCGGCAGACCTTCATCGCCCGGTCTCACCCACCAGAGGGAGACGGACATGACGGCGATCATGCCGAGAAAGACGACGAGGAGCGGCTTTCGCCTGCCGCCGCGGTCGAGCGCTGCGCCGAGGAGCGGGGCGGTGAAGGCTGCGATGAAACCGGCATATTTGACCAGCGAAGAGATGGTCGCCTGCCCTTCGGCATTGGCCGCCCGGCGTGCCGTTTCCGCGTCCATGCCGGCGAGCGCACCGCTGGCGACCAGATTCTGCCCGATAATCCCCGCGAAATAGGGCGCGAACACGTAGATGATGACCAGGATATAGTAGGGATTGCGGGCCCATTCGAACACTGCCCAGGCAAATCCGCGGCGGTCCAAGGCCCCGCCAAGATCAATCGTCGGTGGAACAAGCGGCTCTGCTGGCGCGGGCGTGACGGTGGTCATATAGGCTCTCCCCTACGCGCTCTTTGATGGCGCTTTGGGGTCAGCCTCCAACAAAACCGGAGAGAGGGAAAGCCCCCGCGCGCTGTGCCGCAGCGGAAAGCTGGATCAGGTGAGCAGTGTCTCTCGAATGGTCTCTCGCTTGGCCGCGTCAACGCCGAGCGTCTCGTTCAGATAGGCATCCAGCGATCCGGACCTCTCCTTGATCGAGGCCAGCGCCGCCTCAAGGAACTGGCGTTCGACGCCGAGAAACGGGCGATAGACCTCGTCGTCATAAGTCTTGCCGAGCATGGAATTGAAATAGTCGCGCGCTTCGGGCAGGCGCTCATCGGCCCGGGCGGCTGAATTGGTCAGCTCATAGTCCAGGAAGATATCGTCCGTGGAGACGCCGAGCACATGATGGGTCAGCGCGCAGAGAATGCCGGTCCTGTCCTTGCCGGCCGCGCAATTTACGAGAACGGCGTCTTCGTCCGGTAATGTGGCAAGCCGGTCGAACCAGGCGGTATAGGTCGGCACCAGCGACTGGCGGTAGGGCGCCTCGACATAATAATCGCGCATCCAGCCCTTGGCGGCGTCCGCGTCGGCTTCAATCTGTTTCAGGAAATTGACGTGCGGGGCTTCGGTCTCGCGGCCATGGTCGGAGAACAGTTTCTCAACACCATGAACCGGCCATTTATCGCCATGACGCTCGCGCTCATCAGGGCGGCGCAAATCGGCCTGGACCTTGATCCCGAGAAGCTCGATCCCGGTCAGGTCCTGATCGGTCGCCTCACCGAAATGACCCGACCGGAACAGTTTTCCAGGCTTGATGCGCGCGCCATCGACGCCCTCATAGCCGCCAAAATCACGAAAGTTGCGGACCCCTTCAAAGGGTTTGACTCTGTCTTTCATGCGTTCTGCGCTCCTGACGTCCGGTTTGCTGGCTTGTGTCTTGAGCTAGGCCGCCACACACCGCACGTCCACCCGCACCCTAGCGGAAAGGCGGCTCGTCGAAGGCGCGTAGCTTGCGCGAATGCAGGGCGGCGCCGCCATCGCGGGCCAGCCGTTCCAGCGTCTCAATGCCGATCCGGATATGCTCGCCGATCGCGCGCTCATAAAAGCGGTTGGCCGCACCCGGCAGCTTGATCTCGCCATGCAGCGGCTTGTCGGAGACGCAGAGCAGCACGCCATAAGGCACGCGCAGACGATAGCCATTTGCGGCTATGGTCGCGCTTTCCATATCGATGCCGATGGCGCGCGACTGGTTGAAGCGGCGGGCCTGCTCGGTAAAGCGCAGCTCCCAGTTACGATCATCCGTCGTGACCACTGTGCCGGTGCGCAGGCGCTTCTTCAGCGCATCGCCCTTCTCGCCGGTGACATCGGCCGCGGCCTGCTGCAGCGCGATCTGGACTTCGGCAATCGGCGGGACCGGGATGTCCGGTGGCAGGACGCCGTCGAGTACATGATCATCGCGCAGATAAGCGTGAGCGAGAACATAGTCCCCGATCTGCTGGGAATGGCGAAGGCCGCCGCAATGGCCGACCATCAGCCAGCACTCGGGCCGTAGCACGGCGAGGTGATCGGTAATCGTCTTCGCATTGGATGGGCCGACGCCGATATTGACCAGCGTAATGCCGGTCCTGTCGTCGGCCATGAGGTGATAGGCCGGCATCTGGAAGCGCCGCCAGGGCGCCGCATCGATCGCCGCCTTGGCTTCAGGCGTCTCGCCGTCGACGAGGAGGCCACCGGCAACAGAGAGGCTGGTATAGCGCGAGCCCTTTTGTAGCTGTTCGACGCCCCAGTCGCAGAAGGCGTCGACATAGCGGTGATAATTGGTGAACAGAACATAGCGCTGCATATGCTCCACTGGCGTGCCGGTATAATGCGCGAGGCGCTTCAGCGAGTAATCTGTGCGCGGCCCGTCGAACAGAGCGAGCGGACGGGTGGACCCTGGCTCATAGAGTTCGCCGTCTGCCACCTCGTCGCCAATGGCCGAGAGGGTCGGCGAGGGGAACCAGCGGGCAAGTTCTGCCGGGTTGACCTCGTCCAGCCCCTGGGCTTCCGCCTGGTCCCAGACATAGGCGTAGGGGATTTCCGATCCGGACGGTTTGACTTCCACCTCCACCGGATAGTCGCGCATCAGCGGGCGCAGCTGTTCGATCAGATAAGGCCGGAAATAGTCCGGCCGTGTAATCGTCGCCATATATGTGCCGGGCTCTGACATCTTCCCGAAGGCGCGCGAAATGGGCGGCGGCGGGCCTTCAGGGTCATAGCGCACGATCAGCGCCGGATAGCAGAACGAGCGCGCCGTGCGGGTTTCAAGCTTCGGCGGCGTGCCATCGTTGAGATAGCGTTCAAGGCTAGATGTGAGCGCGTGGACGGCGTCTGCGTAAAGCTTCTCCAGCGCGTCCACGACTTTTTCGGGTGTATCCAGTTTCGACATGCCCCCCATTGTCGCAAAGCGCGGGGAACGTCAATTCCGGCCGAAGTCTATGGTGTAAATGACAGGGCCTTCCTCGCCTTCAGGCGGTTCTGTCAGCGGGGTCAGCCAGGCAGGCAGATTGCCCGCCTCAAGCTCTGCTGCGAAGCCCTCCGGCGAGCGTTCGGCATAGGTTTCAAGCTCGCTGAGGCCCGGGCAGTAGAGAAGATGCGTGGCGCCTGTCATGGCGATCTTCTCGCGCGCTGTCGCCGTCGCTCCACCGAAGACCGACAGGGTCATCTCGATGGAGGAGGGGTTGCGGTGATAGGGCGCCGAGCTTGCATAATGGCGCGTGTGATAGATCAGCGGCGCACCGAGATCGATCGGGTTGAAGATGATGATGCGCGGGGCTGCCGCAATCGACTGGAAGGCCGATGACGACTTGCAGTCGACAGGGTCTTCGGTCTCGGGCGGACCGCTCATCAGCATTTTCGGTGTTCGCCAGATGCCAGGCGACAGCAAGAGAACGCCTGCAAACAGGGCCAGCGCTTTTCCAGAGCCGCGCGTTTTCAGCCAGTCGGAGAACAGATAGCCGATCAGCCACCCGGCCGAGATGGAGGCGGCCGCGTGGGCCAGCGCCGCGCCGCGAACCTGCCAGGCGGCCAGGCAAAACCCGGTGAGGCAAAGCACCAGGACACAGCCTCGCGCAAACCGCTCTCCCGGTTTTGCGAGCGCCACCGAAATGGCAGCTGCGACGGTGCCTGCCAGCGCAAAGCCATAAGAGAAAATCCCGGCGCCGGTATCATAGGTCATCACCGTCGTCAGGCTGCGCGCTTCGGAGACAACACTCAGCCAGCCAGACTGCACGTCGCCCGAGAGGCGCGCATAGGGATCCCCGAGACAGGAGGGATTGATCACGATAAAACTGAAGGCGGTTACGGCACCGGCAATCACCATCGCCGCCACGCGGGCTTTCCAGTCCTTTATGCCGGGCATGATCGTACCGATCGCCGACAGGCCGGTTCCGGCGACGAGAAGCGCGACAAAGTGCGATTGGCCGAACGCATCGCAGACATCGCGTACGCCGCCCGCCCCCGGCGCGTCAAAGACATAGGTGACCAGTCCGGCGACGATCAGCGCTGCGCCAAAGGCCCGGAGGCGGGGGCCTTCGCTTTCGCCCCTGAAAACCCAGGCGGCGCCAAAGCCGGCAATCGTCAGAAGCGCTGCAGGCAAGTTCTCGATCGCAACGGTCAGCATCAGGGCCACGCACAGGGCTGCGCCAAGGCCCGAGCGGATCAGCTTCTCCTCGTTCAGCAGACAGACAAGCGCCGTGAGCGTCAGGGTCAGGCCGAGCCCATGGTGATCGATACGGCCCGGCATGAAGCTGGCAATGGCGGCAGAGGTCGTGAAGAAGAACATGGCGGCGATCTGGCCGCTCAGCGGCGCGCCCAGCCGGCGCAGGCAGACGCTAATCGCGGCGAGGATCGCCACAAGCTGCAAGGCTGGCCAGAGTATGATGGCGATGGCTTCGGCCATTGCGCGCCCGACAATCGGCTGGGCAATCCAGACCACGCCGGCGAGAAAGAGGTCCGGCACGCGCGACCAGTGCATCGCGCCGCCTTCGGGCGTCAGCAAGCGGTCCTGGCTGACATCGTACCAGCCATTTGCGCCCATGATCAGATCACGCACCTGCTGCATGCGCATCATGTCGTCGCTGCCGGGCAAGTCTCCGCCAAGAGCAGGGCCTGCCTTGAGCATGGTGAAAATCAGAGCCGCGCACCCGAATAGCAGCAAGGGCCAGACGGGCATCTTGGCATGGTGCTGTCTCACATCCATTCGCGGTCCCTTAAAAACTTACCTCGGCGTAACTCTGCGTTCACCACAACACGGTATGGCCTGATAGTAGTTACTGAAAGGCTGACTGGATGAGTAGCGTATCTCACGGGGCATTTAATCCGGGTCAACAAAACGCGCCGGCGGAGGTGCGGATTGCGGTTGTCCTGCCGTGCTATAATGAAGCGGCGACGATTGCCGCCGTCATTGACAGCTTTCGCCAGTCCCTGCCTGCGGCAGACATCTACGTCTTCGACAATAATTCGACCGATGCCACGGCAGATATTGCGCGGCGCGCCGGCGCGATCGTGCGCACCGAGACCCGCCAGGGCAAAGGCTATGTCGTGCGGCGTATCTTTGCTGATGTGGAGGCCGACATCTATGTCATGGCCGATGGCGACGGCACGTATGATGCCTCGCTCGCGCCGACCCTGATCGAGCTGATGAAGCGCAACCATGTCGATATGGTCGTCGGCACGCGCGCCGATGTCACAAGAGATGCCGGCCGCGGCGGCCACGCCTTCGGCAACAAGATATTCAACAAGCTGTTCAATCTGATGTTCGGCCGCCAGTTTACCGACATCTTTTCAGGCTACCGCGTCTTCTCGCGCCGGTTCGTCAAATCCTTTCCGGCTGTTTCCGGCGGGTTCGAGATCGAGACGGAAATGTCGGTCCATTCCTGCCAGATCGGCGTGCCGACACTCGAGCGCCCGACGCCCTATGGCGTGCGTCCGGACGATTCAGCCTCCAAGCTCAAGACCTTCCGGGACGGCTTCCGCATCCTCGGCATGTTTGTCACGCTTGCAAAGGAAACCCGGCCTGCCGCGTTCTTCGGGGCCATCGGTCTTTTGATGACGCTTGCTGCGCTTGTTCTTTCGGCGCCGCTGGCGATCACCTATCTCCAGACCGGCCTGGTGCCCCGTTTTCCGACGGCCATTCTGGCCATGGGACTGGTGCTGATCGGCACGGTGGCCGCCGTTTGCGGGCTCATCCTGGACAGCCTGGCCCGTGCGCGGGTCGAGGCGAAACGCTCTGTTTTCCTGTCCTATCCGGCGGCTGACTGGTCGCAGTGATGGTGCATGGCGGCCTTGCCAAGCTCGTCCGCTTTGGAGCCGTCGGAGCCCTCGGCTTCCTCGTCGATGCAGGGGTTCTGGCACTGCTCATCAGCCTTGGAAGTGGTCCGTTCCTGGCGCGTATCATCTCGATTGCGCTGGCCATGTTTGTCACCTGGCGGCTCAACCGCAGCCTGACATTTGGCGCGAGCGAAGATGGGCAGGCGCGCGAAGCGGGGCGTTATTTTGGTGTCGCGATCGCCGTCGCGCTATTGAATTATGCGATCTATTCAGGCCTGCTCCTGACTTTCCCCGCCTGCCCGCCTGTGCTGGCGACAGCTATTTCGACGGCGATCTGCACGGCAGTTTCCTTCCTCGGATATGGAAAATACGCCTTCCGGCCCGGAAAGGGTTAGAGACCGCTCGCCTGCAACACCAGAAATGCGATACCGTAGACCTGCAGCCCCACCAGAACGAGGCCTGCGGCAAAGGCGAGGAAGAAGCGCAGCCAGTCGTGCCGCTGGCTGAGCGCCAGAAACCCGGCGCCAAGCCCGCCGACCAGCGTCGACAGCGTCAGCGGATCTGTTCGCCCGAGGCCGATAAGCGAGTCGAGCACATAGATCACAAAGGGCGCGCAGATCAGGGCCGCGCCAATGATCATCAGACTGATATCAATTCGTTTCATGGCCCCCTCTAACGCTTTGCGACATGACTTGCTCCACCTGGAGGATTTGCGCCGCCGAACAATTGGTCTAGACCCAAGACAAACCCATGGAGCTGCGTCAATTG